>DATJGA010000019.1:0-2827 GCA_035495395.1 Mycobacteriales bacterium
AGGTGGGTGCAGCTGCGCAGCAGGTGCCAGGCCGTGAGCCCCTGCACCATCAGGGCGAGGGCCTGTCCGTCCGACACCTCGTCGGGGAGCGCGAACACGGCGGACGGGTGCGCGAGGGTCTTCTCGGCGTACCCGCCGGCGGTCGTCATCGCGGCGACGCGGCTGCCGTCCTCGAGCCGGCCCACGACCTCGGCCCCGGGGATCATCGGGAGGGTGGCCGGGCTGAGGTAGGAGTTCTCCACCTGGTGGGTGTCCGCGTAGTTGACCCCCGCCGTGTCGACGTCGACGAGGGACAGCCCCGGGACGGGGGAGGGGTCGGGCAGCTCGACGAGCTGCAGGACCTCGGGCCCGCCGAAGGCGGTGATCTGGACGGCACGCATGGCTGGACCGTACCGAACGCGATTCGGTTTCGCTGCAGCCGGCTCGGTTGCTGGCAGGATGCACGGCATGCCCGGCACCACGGAAGTCATCCGCCCCTCGGCCGTCCTCGCCGCGAAGCTCGCGTCGGAGATCCTGCGGGAGCTCGACGCCCGCGACGTGAGCAAGGGCGGGATGTGGAGCGCCAGCGCCGGGCTGTGGCAGCGCTACGACAAGCCCTGGGACGGCCCGGGCGGCACGCACGGCACCTCGAAGCTCATCGGCACCATCGGGGCGGTCTACGGCACGCCCTCGAAGTACGACATCACCATCTACCGCGTCACGGTGACCGAGGAGGGGCTCAAGCAGGGCTGGACCGTCGAGCGCCTCTCCGACGACGCCCTCCAGCACGTCGGCCTGACGCTGGCGACCTGCCCCCGCACCGAGATCGCGGGCGCCCCGAAGGACCCGTTCTACAAGGGGACCAACGCGCCGTCGGCGTAGGCCTCCCGCCCGTCCCGCGTGATGAGGTGCACCGCCTGCCGGCCGTGCACCCGCCAGTCGTCGTCGACGCGCACCAGCGCCGTCTCCTCGTCGATGCCCACCAGCAGGTCGCCCTCGGGGATGCGCGCGAGGTAGCGCTCGACGATGCCCGGCTCCCAGTCGTTCATCCGGTCGAAGTGCGGCAGCACGTGCCAGCCCGGCAGCACCCCGAGGCCCTGCTCGGGCTCGCGCGTCAGGTCGCGCACGTGCGGCGCCGACCCGGTCAGCGCCATCGCGCCGGCGCTGCAGCCGGCCAGCGCCGCGCCCTCCTCCCACGCCGCGTGCACGGCCCGCCAGAGCCGGGTGCCGCGCAGCGTCGCCGCGAGGTACGACGGGCTGCCGCCGCTGAGGTAGACCAGCCCGGCACCGGTGACGAGGTCGGCGAGCTCGGGGTCGTCGGCCTCCTCGCGGGTGCGGGCCACGACCGGCACCCCCTCGACACCGAGCCGCTCCGCCTGGGCCAGGCCGAGCGCGACCCAGCGCTCCAACGACACGGGTCCCTCTTCCGCTGCCGCCGTGGGGATCTGCACGTACTTCGCCGGCCGGCCCGCGAGCAGCTCGCCCTCCAGCTGCCGCATCACCGGGAGGTACTCGCCGCTCCCCACCAGCGCCAGCGGCCCGCTCACGGGAGCAGCCCGAGCCCGCCGTCGAGGACCAGCACCTCGCCGGTGACGTACGCGGCGCGGACCAGCCCGAGCACGGCCTCCGCGACGTCGTCGGGGGTGGCGACCCGGCGCAGCGGAGCCATCGCGCTGACGAGCTGGTGCAGGTCCTCCCAGTCCTCGGTCCAGGGCGTGGCGACCAGGCCGGGCGCGACGGCGTTCACCCGCACGTCCGGGCCGAGGGCCTTCGCAAGCAGCCGAGTCGTGTGGTTGAGGGCGGCCTTCGAGGCGGCGTACGGGATCGAGCTGCCGGTCGGCTTCACGCCGGCGAGCGAGGACACGTTGACGACGCACCCCTTGCTGTCGCGCAGCAGCTGCTCGGCCGCGGTCACGAGCACGAACGGCGCGATGACGTTGACGTCGTACAGCCGGCGCCAGATGTCCGGCGTCGCAGCGGGGAGGTTCCCGTGCGCGATGCGCTCCGTCGTACCCGCGTTGTTGACGAGCACGTCGAGCCGGCCGAACCGGGTGGCCACCTCGTCGACGAGGCTGCGCGCCTGGCCCTCGTCGCTGACGTCGGCCTGCAGGTAGGTGCCGCCGACCTCGTCGGCGACGGCCCGGCCGGTGTCGGCGGTGCGGCTGTTGACCACGACGTCGTACCCGTCGTGGGCAAGCCGCCGGGCGACCTGCGCGCCGATGCCCGAGGAGGAGCCCGTGACCAGCGCGACAGGTGGCATGGCCGGAAGATAGCCGTGGCAGGGTGGTCGGCGTGAGCCTGCCCCCCGTCGACGCGGTGCTGCTGCTGTCCTTCGGCGGGCCCGAGGGGCCGGCGGACGTGGTGCCGTTCCTGGAGAACGTCACGCGCGGTCGGGGGATCCCCGCGGAGCGGCTGGCGGAGGTGGGCCGGCACTACCTCGAGGCCTTCGGCGGCGTGAGCCCGCTGCCCGAGCAGTGCCGCCGGCTGCGGGCCGCGCTCGAGGCCTCGCTCGACGGGCTGCCCGTCTACTGGGGCAACCGCAACTGGCACCCGCTGCTCGCCGACACGGTCGCGACGATGGCCGCCGACGGGGTACGGCACGCGGTCGTCGTCACGACCAGCGCCTTCCCGTCGTACTCGGGGTGCCGGCAGTACCGCGAGGACCTGGCCCGGGTCGAGAGCCCGGTCGTGCTCACGAAGCTGCGCAACTACTGGTCCGAGGAGGGCTTCCTCGACCCGGTACGGCGGAACGCGCTGCGCGCGGCCGAGGGCCTCACCGAGCCGTTCCTGCTCTTCACGGCGCACTCGGTGCCGCTGTCGATGGCGGCCGCGAGCGGACCGGCCGGCG
>DATJGA010000020.1:0-4936 GCA_035495395.1 Mycobacteriales bacterium
AGCTTGAGCTCGGTCACCGGCAGGTCGCGCAGCCGGGCGAGCGAGGAGTACCCGGTGCCGTAGTCGTCGATGGAGACGCCGACCCCCAGCAGCCGCAGGCTGTGCAGCACGTGCGACGCGCGCCGGGTGTCGACCATGAGCAGGTCCTCGGTGATCTCGACCGTGAGGGCGTCACCGGTGAGCCCGCGCACCGCGAGCATGTCCGCGATCTGGTCGGGGAGGTCGGTGTCGAGCAGGTTGGAGGCCGAGACGTTGACCGCGACGTTCGGCGGCCCGCCCCCGGTGCGCCAGTCCTGCACCCGGTCCAGGGCGGTCCTGAGCACCCAGGTGGTGAGCGGGCGCATGAAGCCGTACCGCTCCGCCTGCGGGAGGAACACGTCGGGGGTGAGCAGGCCGCGCTCCGGGTGCTGCCAGCGGACCAGCGCCTCGACGCCGGTGAGCTCGCCGGTCGCCAGCGCCACCTTCGGCTGGTAGTGCAGGACGAGCTGGTCCTCGTCGATGGCGTGCCGCAGCTCCTCGACGCCGGTCAGCCGGGCCGTGAGGTCGGCGTCGCAGGCCTCGAACACCACGGCGCCCACGCGGTCCGACTTCGCCTGGTACATCGCGATGTCCGCGCGCTGCAGCAGTCCCTCGACGTCGGTCGCCACGTCCGGGCAGAGCGCGATGCCGATGCTCACGTCGACGTAGACGGCCAGCCCCTCGACGGCGAACTCGCCCTGCAGGGCGAACCGGCACCGGCCCGCCAGGACGAGCGCCTCGGCGGCGCCGGCGTCCTGCACGAGGACCGCGAACTCGTCGCCGCCCAGCCGCACGAGCACGTCGCAGGCCCGGAGCTGCGCGGCGAGTCGCTCGCCGACCTGGACGAGCAGCCGGTCGCCGACCGAGTGGCCAAGGGCGTCGTTGACCTCCTTGAACCGGTCGAGGTCGAGCAGCAGGACGGCCAGCCGCTCGCCGTCCTTCAGGGCGGCGAGGCGCGCCTCGGCCAGCTCGTGGAAGCGGCGCCGGTTGCCCAGCCCGGTGAGCTCGTCGGTCCGTGCCTGCTCGCGGCTGTGGGCGAGCGACTGCACGTCGTGGAAGGTGATGCCGGCGCGGACCAGGCCGGCGAGCACAGTCAGGGACGCGAGCACGACCGAGGAGATCGGGAGCTGGTGCCTGGTCCCGACCACGAGCAGCCCGAGGGCGAACAGCACGAAGGCGCTGGGTACGACGAGCATCGACCAGCCGTAGGGGTGGCTCGGCCGGGCCGGCCGGGGGGCGCGCAGGGCGGCGGCCGCCCACAGCAGCGCGGCGATCGCCCACGGCGGGTCCATCATCGTGCCGGCGGCGTAGGTCTCGTTCGCGACGCGGATGACGTAGAGCGTGTCCGCTCCGGTGAACAGCACGAAGCCGATGCCGAGGAAGACCCAGACGCGGTCCGGGCGCCAGCTCTGCAGGCTGCAGGTCCCGATGATGACGACGAGCAGCACCAGGTCGCACACGGGGTACGCCATCGTGGTGAGCACTGCGGCACGCGACCCGGTCGTGTGGTGCAGCACGAACTGGAGGTAGATCGCCGCCGCCGCCGTGATCCCGAGCGTGCCGACCATCGCGTCCAGCCAGAGGGTGCGCTGCGAGATCTGGATGCGCGGACGGGCCAGCCCGAACAGCCCGGCGTACAGGAAGACGTACGACGCGAGCCACGCGGCGTCGGCGATCGACGGGTAGGGCAGCGTCTCGTCGTACTGGACGACGCTGAAGTACAGCGTGCTGCCGAGGGCGTAGCAGCCCAGCCCGAGCGCGATGCCCGCCCACGCCCAGCGACCGGTGCGGACCAGGGCGGCGCGCAGCGCGACGACCAGGGTCGCGGTGAACAGGATGCCGTTCTGGACCCAGCCGTCGATGACCACGTCGAAGCCGGGGTGCTGCCGGACGCCCGGCAGCGTCGTGACGGAGTAGCCGACGACGACCAGGAGCAGCACGCCCCACAGGCACAGCAGGGCGCGCCGTGCGCGGTCCCCGAGCCAGGGCTGCGCAGCGGTCTCGGCGTGCGCACCGGCGGCCGTCACACCGTCACTGTCGGGGCGATGCCGTGCAGCCTGGAGCGAAGCGGCCCGAAACCGTCAGGACGGACCAGGCGGACCGGGACCAAGGTCCCGGCCGTCGCTGACTAGCCTTGCCCGCATGACGCGTGAGGACGGCAGGACCCCCGACCAGCTCCGCCCGGTGACGTTCACCCGCGGGTGGCTCGACCACGCCGAGGGATCGTGCCTGGTGGAGTTCGGGAAGACCCGGGTGCTCGTGGCCGTCTCGGCGACCGAGGGCGTGCCGCGGTGGCGCAAGGGCTCGGGGCTGGGCTGGGTCACGGCGGAGTACGCGATGCTGCCGCGGGCGACCCACACCCGCTCGGACCGCGAGTCCGTGAAGGGCCGGCTCGGCGGCCGCACCCACGAGATCAGCCGTCTCGTCGGCCGCTCGCTCCGGGCTGCTGTCGACCTGTCGCTGCTGGGCGAGAACACCCTCGCGGTCGACTGCGACGTGCTGCAGGCGGACGGCGGCACGCGCACGGCCGCGGTCACCGGGGCCTACGTCGCGCTCACCGACGCGGCCGCCTTCCTCAAGCGCCCGCAGGCGATCGTGCGCTCGGTGGCGGCCGTGTCGGTCGGCATCGTCGACGGCGAGCCGCTGCTCGACCTTGCCTACACCGAGGACGTCCGCGCCGGCACCGACATGAACGTCGTCGCGACGGGCGACGGCGACGTCATCGAGGTCCAGGGCACGGCCGAGGGCGCGCCGTTCTCGCGCAAGGAGCTGGACGCGCTGCTCGACCTCGCGCTCGCCGGGTGCGCCGAGCTGACCGCGCTGCAGAAGGCCGCCCTCTCGGCATGACCCAGGTCCTGCTCGCGACCCGGAACCCGGGGAAGGTGCGGGAGCTCGCGCGGATCCTCTCGCCGTACGGTCTGGTGCTCGAGGGCGCGGACTACGACCCCGGTCCGGAGACCGGGGCGTCCTTCGCGGAGAACGCGCTGGCCAAGGCGCGCGAGGGCGTGGCGCACACCGGGCTGCCGTCGCTGGCCGACGACAGCGGGCTCGCCGTCGACGCGCTGAACGGGATGCCGGGCATCTTCTCGGCCCGATGGGCCGGCCGGCACGGCGACGACCTGGCCAACCTCGAGCTGCTGCTCGGGCAGCTCGCGGACGTGCCCGACGCGCGCCGGGGCGCGGCGTTCGTCTGCGCGGCCGCGTACGCGCTGCCGGACGGCCGCAGCGACGTCGTGCTGGGCGAGATGCGCGGCCACCTCGTCCGGGCGCCGCGCGGTACCAACGGGTTCGGCTACGACCCGGTCTTCGTGCCGGAGGGTCTCGCGGTGACCTCGGCCGAGCTGTCCTCGGAGGACAAGGACGCGCTGAGCCACCGCGGCAAGGCCTTCCGCGCCATCGCCCCGCTGCTCGCCGCCGCGCTCGTCCGGTGATCCGGCCCGCCACCGCCCAGGACGCCGCGGCCGTCGCGGCGGTGTACGCGCCGTACGTGCTGGGCTCGGTCGCCACGTTCGAGGTGGTGCCGCCGACGGAGGCGGAGGTCGCCGCGCGGATGGCGACGGGGCTGCCCTGGCTGGTGGCCGACGTCGACGGGGTCGTGGGGTACGCCTACGCGGGCCCGCACCACGCGCGAGCCGGTTACCGGTGGTCGGTGACGGTCTCGGTCTACCTCGACGCCGCGCACCACGGCCGCGGCCTCGGCAGGGCCCTGTACGGCGAGCTGCTCCCGCTGCTGACCCGGCTCGGCTACGTCAACGCGTACGCCGGGGTGACGCTGCCGAACGACGCGAGCGTCGGGCTGCACGAGGCGGTCGGCTTCACCCCCGTCGGCGTGTACCGCGGGGTCGGCTTCAAGCACGACCGGTGGCACGACGTCGGCTGGTGGCAGCGCCCGCTGCAGGACCCACCGCCGGGAGCCCCGCCCGAGCCCCGGCGATGGGTCCTCGCCTAGCGGCTCAGCGCCCTCTTCAGCTCTGCCTTGCTCATGTCCGAGCGGCCCTTGACGTTGCGGTCCTTCGCCTCGTTGTAGAGCTGCTTGTACGTCGGGCCGCCCTCGCCCTTGTGCGAGCGCAGACCGCCCCGCCGGCCGGAGGAGATGTCCTCGCGCGACAGCCGGCTCGACTCCTTCGCCTCGCCGTGCCGCGCCCGTTCCTTGTTCACGGTGCGCGCCGCGATCTCCTCGGCCTTGTCCTCGCCCTTGCCGCGGTCGAGGAGGGAGTCCTTGATGTGCTCGTACTGCCGCTCCCGCTTGTCCGACCAGGCCCGTGGCATGACGACCTCCTCCGTTCGCTCTCGTGGGGCGGGTACCCGGCGGGGGTCGACCGAACCGTTGCCCGCGAGTGCGTCCCGGCTACCGGCCCGCGGCTGCTGCCGGCTGCGCCGCAGCGGGACCGGGCGGGGGCGGTGTCAGCTCTCCGCTCGTGAGGGCTCCTGCGCCGGAGAGCTTGCCGCCCTCCAGGGCCAGGACGAGCACCCGGGTCTGCAGGTAGATCCAGGCCAGCAGGGCGAGGACGACCGCGAACTCGCCGTACTTGGACTGCGACGTCGTGAAGTAGACGACGACCCGGCTGCCCACCACCTGCAGCGCGACGAGGCCGACGCTCGCGTACGCCGCGGCCCACGCCAGGTCGCGCGTCGGCACGGCGTCGGGCGCGACCACGCGGAGCGCTGCCAGCAGCAACGCGACCGTCCCCGGCAGCACGAGGCCGAGCAGCAGCAGCCGTAGCGCCGAGGAGCTCGCTGTCGCCGACAGGGCGGAGGTCAGCACGACGCCGACGCCGATGACGCCGATGAGGGCGAGCGTGCGCGCCTCGCGGCGCAGCCACGTCGGGCGCAGCCGGCTCGGGACGGCCCAGATCGTGTCGACGCTGCGCTGCAGCACGAGGCAGAAGCCGCGCGCCCCCAGGAAGCCGACGACGAG
>DATJGA010000021.1:0-13547 GCA_035495395.1 Mycobacteriales bacterium
ACGACGCGGCCAAGGTGCTGCTCGGCCGCGACCTCGACGCGCTCGTGGTCGGAGGCGACCGCACCGCGGTGGACGCGGTGCTCGCCGACCGGCGGCTCGCCCACCTGCAGCAGCTCGTCACGGGCCGGCTGCTCGCCGTACCGGACCCGCGGTTGAAGGTGCTGCAGGAGGTGCCGTTCCGCGACGTGTGGGTGCGCGTGCGGGACTAGCCGGCGCTGCCGATCTGGCCGAGCTTGCCCGCCATCCCGCCGGCCGCACGCAGCGCCGCACCCGGCTCGAACGGCGCGGGTGCGGCGTGCACCGACCGCCGCGCCTCCTCGACCGCGGCGAGCAGCATCTCGGCGGCCTTGGTCTCGGCCGGCCACAGGTACAGCCCCATCGAGCCGGGGATGGTGTTGATCTCGTTGACGTGCAGCTTCTTGCCGACGAGCAGGAAGTCGAGCCGACCCACGCCGCGGATGCCGGTGGCGGCGAGCACGGCGCGGGTCAGCCGCTCGGCCTCCTTGAGCACGGTCGCGGGGACCTGCGCCGGCAGCTCGCGCGGTGCGGCGACGAGGCCCTCGGCCTGCAGGTACTTCTGCCCGTAGCTGTAGATGCCCTCGCCGGTGGGCGCGAGCGGCTTCTCCAGCAGCGAGACCTCGACCGTGGGGTGGGTGCGGTAGCCCATGTTGAGGTCGACCGCGCCCTTGCTGAACGGCTCGATCACGGCGCCCTGCCGCAGGTGCACCGAGCTCTTCGCGAGCGCCTCCGCGGTGGCCAGGTCCTCGACGACCTCGATGCCGATGGACGAGCCGCCGAAGCGCGGCTTGACGATGTACGGCCCCGCGAACGGGACGTCGGACCCGACCGAGAAGCGCTGCAGCGTGGGGATCCCGTGCGCCTGCAGGACCGCGCCGAACGCGAGCTTGTCCATGCCCAGCGCGGCCAGGGGGGCGGGGCCGCCGGTCAGCGGGATGCCGGTCTGCTCGAAGACCGCGTTGAGGCCGCCGTTCTCGCCGGCTCCCCCGTGGCAGCAGTTGAGGGCGGCGTCGAGGGCGAGCGCCTTGCCGCCGCCGAGGCCCTTCTTCTTCGACTGGAACCCCTCGCCCACGACGAGCGAGAGCGGCGTCGCGCCGCGCGGCGCCCCCTCGAGGAAGTCCTTGGCCTCGGACGACGGCGGGCACTGCACCCAGTCACCGGTGCGCGTCCAGTAGAGCGGGACCACGTCCTGCCCGGCCTCGCGCAGCACCCGCTCGCACAGCAGGCCGGTGAGGATCGAGATGTCGTGCTCGGGCGACGGTCCGCCGAAGACGATGCCGAGCAGAGGACTCACCTCACGGGTAGTGGTCGGGCAGGTCGTTCTCGAACAGTACGACGTCGCCGGGACGCGACTTCTGCTCGACGAGCCGTACCCCGTCCTGCCGGGTGGGCACTCCTGTGACCTCGGTCGCACCGCCGCTCGCACCCCTGCGCAGGGCGTCGCCGTTCGTGCGCCCGACGACGATCAGCGTGGCCGCGCCGGCGTCCCGGACCGCCTGGCCCAGCTCGGCGTTGCGCTGGTCCTGCAGGGACCCGAGCTCGACCATCCCCGGCGTGACGACGTGCACCCGACCACCGCTCGTGGCCGCGAGGGCTGCTGCCCGCCGTACCGCCTCGGCGGCGCCGACCGGGTTGGAGTTGTAGGTGTCGTCGAGGATCCAGGACCCGCCGGCCTGCTCGATCGGCTCGAGGCGGTGGGCGACGGTGGGCAGCGACTTCAGCCGCTTCACCAGGGGCTTGGGGTCGTCGCCGAGCGCGACGGCCGCGCCGAGCGCGCAGGCGGCGTTGAGCGGGTGCACCGAGGCGGGCAGGTTGGCGGCACCCAGCGCGGCGCCGCGGACGCGCACCTTGCCGTCGACGATCGCGACGTCGGCGGTCGCGTCGCGCACCGAGCAGCGGACCACCTCCTTGCCCTGCGCGAGGAGGGTGTCGGCGAGGCCGACCAGCAGGTCGTCGTCGACGTTGAGGACGACGACCGGGGCCTTCTCTGTGATCTCGGCCTTGGCGGCGAGGACGCCCTCGCGGCTGCGCATGCGCTGCAGGTGCACCTCGCCGATGGCCGTGATGACGGCGACGTCGGGCGGGAACACCTCGCACAGCCCGCGGATCTCGCCGGCGCCGTAGGTGCCCATCTCGGCGACGAACACCTCGGTGCCGGGCACCAGTCCCTCGTTGACGGCCCGCGACAGGCCCATCGCGTTGTTGAACGACGCCGGGCTGGCGAGCGCCGTGTGGGTGTCGGCGAGCAGGTGCGCGAGGTAGTTCTTCGTCGTGGTCTTGCCGTACGACCCGGTGATGGCGACGACGGTCGGCCGGACCCGCGCGACCCGCTGCCGGGCCTGCTCGAGGAAGGTCCGCGCCATCCGCTGCTCGAGCGGGCGGACCAGCCAGAGGGCCGCGTCGACGAGGACGGTGAGGAACAGCGCGGTGACCGCCGCCAGGGCGGGCGTCCACACGCCGACGAGCAGCACGAGGACGGCGAGGACGAGCGCGAGCCGTCGTAGGCGGGGGGTCCAGGCGAGCTTCGAGGTGCGGCCGCGGAACGGCAGCGCCGGCGGGATGACCGCCGCGACGACCGCGGCGACGAGGTAGAAGACGTCGTTCGAGAAGACGCCCAGGCCGTACGCGACGAGGACGGCCGCCCAGAGCCCCCAGCACTCACGGTGCCGCGAGACCCACAGCTGCTCGGTCCAGGAGATCGACCCGGGCAGGTAGTGCTCGCGCTGCGCGACCCGCAGCCAGCGCGGAGCCGCAGCGGCGGTCACCGCCAGGCACAGCAGGGTGACGATCACCGGAGCGCCTCGCGCAGCAGCCCGACCAGGGCGTCGTCGAGCAGGTGCCCGCTGCTCTCGCTGACGGCCAGCGAGGCGCTCGGGAAGAGCGTGACGGCCTCCTTCGCCATGGCGAGCGGAGCCGCCGTGTCGTGCGCCCCCCACACCATCGCCACCGGCGCCTTCACGTCGGGCAGCAGCGCCCGGTAGTCCTCGTTGACCAGCCGCACGAGGGTGTCGCGCATGACGCCGTGCGCCGCCCGGTAGTCCGCGGAGCCGCGCTTGCGGCGCTCGGCCTCCATCCGCTCGTCGGAGAGCAGCCCCTTGGCGTGCAGCCACTTCGCCGCGCGGAACCCCACGGGCGCCTTCCCCGACGAGGTACGCCGGAGCAGCGGCACACCGGTGAGCACGACCCGCTCCACGGACTCCGGCCAGCCGGCCGCGAGCTGGACCGCGACCCGGCCACCGAAGGAGTGGCCGAGGACGGTCCAGCCGCCGTCGGCGAGCAGCGGGGCGAGCAGCTCGGCGTACTCGCGGGAGCCCCAGGCAGCGGGCGGCTCGGGCGAGGCGCCGAAGCCGGGCAGGTCGACCGCGAGGGCGGGCGTCCCCTGCAGCACCGGTGCCCAGTCGGCGCGGGTGCGGCCCCAGCCGTGCAGCGCGAGGACCCTGGGGTCGTCGCCGCTCCTCTCGGCGAGCACGCTGCCGCCGAGCAGGGCCGTCAGCGCCACCGTCAGCCGCCGCGCTTCTTGGCGTTGGCGACGAGGGTGGCGTAGACCTCCGCGAGGTCGAGCCCGGCGCTGGTGACGGCGAGCGGGAAGGTGCTGGTCTCGGTGAGGCCCGGCGTGACGGCGGCCTCGAGGACCTGCGGCACCCCGTCGCCGCCGACCATGACGTCGACGCGCGAGAGGTCGCGCAGCCCGAGCAGCGCGTGCACCTTCTCGGCCACCGCGCGCACGGCGGGCACGTCGACCCGGTCGTCGTCGTCGGCGAGCGAGGTGTACCGGACGTCGGCGGAGGCGTCGTACCGGGCCTGGTAGTCGTACGGGCGGCCGTCGGGGAGCTCGATGAGCATCGGGGCCAGCGCGCGCGGCCCGTCGCCGAGGTCGAGCACCGGGACGGTCACCTCGTGACCGGTGACGAACGCCTCGAGGAGCACGTCGGAGGAGTAGGCGTAGGCCTGCACGAGGGCGCCGGGCAGCTCCTTCTCGTCGCGCACGACCGAGACGCCCAGCGCCGAGCCGCCGGTGACCGGCTTGACGACGAGCGGCAGGCCGATGACCGAGTCGACGAGGTGGTACAGGTTCTCCGGGCCGACCTCCCGGAAGATCGTGCTCGGCATCGTCACCCAGCGCGGGGTGGCGATCCCGGCCTCGACCATCCGGGTCTTGGCGATGGCCTTGTCGTAGGCGGCCCGGCACGCGCCGGCCGTGGACCCGACGTACGGCAGTCCGGAGAGCTCGAGCAGCGCCTGGACGGTGCCGTTCTCGCCCGACCCGCCGTGCAGCGCGACGAACGCGACGTCCGCCTCGCGCGCGCCGAGGAGGCCGACGAAGCGCTCGTCGACGTCCCAGTGGTCGACGTCGAGCCCGGCCTTGACGAGCTGCTCGCTGAGCCGCCGGCCGGAGCGGACCGAGACGTCCCGCTCGTGGGACAGCCCGCCTGAGATGACCGCTACCTGGTGCACGCCGCAAGGCTAGTGGTCAGAGGTGCGCCCCGACGACCGCGTTCCGCGTGCGGGCCGGACGTGCCTAGAGTGCGGGGTGACCCTCGCCGACGTCGTCCCCGCTGTGACGACGCGCGCGCTGGACCAGCTGGCGTCCGACGCGGAGCTCGCCGCTCCCCACGAGCTGGCCGGCCTGATCGACAGGTGCGGGCGAGCGCTGGGCGCGGAGACGACGACGGCGTACGTCACCGACCTGCAGCAGCACGTGCTCCAGCCGCTGCTCCCGCCGGGGGCGCACCTCGCGAACGAGCAGCTGGCCGCGCTGGACGTCGACGCCACGCTCGCCGGCAGGGCGTACCAGACCCTGCTGCCGCAGCAGCAGGACGAGGAGGGCGGCACCCGGGCCTGGCTCCCGCTGGTGAGCGGGACGCAGCGGCTGGGGGTGCTCAGCGTGCGGCTTCCGAACCCCCCTGACGAGGAGGCTCTGGGCTCGCTGACGCGGCTCGCGGCAGCAGCGGCGACGCTGCTGGTGGCCAAGACGCCGTACGGCGACACGATCGTGCGGCTGCGGCGGCGCGACCACCTCGGAGTCGCGTCCGAGCTGCACTACTCGATCCTGCCGCCGCTGAGCTACGCCAGCGGAGCGGTCACGGTCTCGGCCGCCCTCGAGCCCTGCTACGAGGTCGCGGGGGACGCCATCGACTACAGCGTGGACCCGGGGCGCACGCAGGTCGCGGTCTTCGACGGGATGGGGCACGGGCTGCACAGCGCGCAGTGCGCGGTGTTCACGGTGGCGGCCTACCGGAGCGCCCGTCGGTCCGCGCTGGGCCTCGCGGACGTCATGCGCAGCATCGACGAGGCGCTCGTCACCGGCCTGGGCGGGGAGCTGTTCACCACCTGCGTGCTCGCCGACCTGGACACCGACTCGGGCCGGCTGACGTGGGTCAACGCCGGCCACCCCTACCCGCTGCTGCTGCGGGGCGGCAAGGTCATCAAGACCCTGGAGACGGAGCCGCGGCCCCCGCTGGGACTGGGCGAGCTCGTCGAGGAGCCGCACGTCGTGGGCCAGGAGCAGCTCGAGCCCGGCGACATCGTGCTGCTCTACACCGACGGGGTCGTGGAGGCGCGGTCCCCCGACGGGGAGTTCTTCGGCGTCGACCGCCTCGGCGACCTGGTGTGCACCCAGCTCGCCGGCGGCCTCTCGGCGCCGGAGACGATGCGGCGCGCGGTCCGCGAGCTGCTCGCCCACCACCAGGGGCAGCTGACCGACGACGCCACGCTGCTGATGCTCGAGTGGCGCCGTCCCCCGGACCCGGTCGGTCAGGAGTAGGACCGCTCGAGGGCGTCCCGCAACCACTGCGCGAGACCTGGGGCGCGCCGGTCGTCGTGGGCAGAGCCGACGGCGCGCTAGATCGACTCGGCGAGGGACTTGAGGTTGAGGAGCTGGCGGCGGGCCATGGGCCAGTCCCCGACGGCGAGGGCTGGGGCGTACCAGCGGCGCTGCTCCATCACGATCTTCAGCAGGAGTCGGGTGCCTGAGGCCTGTGGCACGAGCACGTACGACATCACGGCGCCCAGGACGGATGCCGTCAGGTGCTCCTCGTGCGCGACCGACAGGACCCGGCCGACCCCGTAGCGACCGCCGATGCGTGAGAACCGCTCACCGGGCCGGGGATCGGGCAGCCCGCGCAACGAGCGTGGGGAGCGACGACCGAGGTTGTCGAGCCAGTCGTAGGAGTACGGCGCGAGCTGGACCTGGCACAGCCACGGCCACACCTGCGCAGGCGCCGCGTCGACGGTCACCCCGCGCCAGAGCTCGAGCACCGGTGCGGGGACGAACGCGTCGCAGGGGTACCGCCGGACGACCTCGTCGTCCGTGACGCCCCAGCGCTCGCCGATCACCGCCTTGAGTAGCTGCCCTTGACGTACAGCAGGGGGCCGGAGGTCTGCCGCATGACCATGTTGACGTGGTCCTTGCTCAGCTTCGTGCTCGTCACGCAGGGCCCGACGCAGCCGTCGGTGTAGGCCACGAGGACCCGGCCCTGGCGGTCGAGGGTGATGTCGTTGAAGTCGAGCATGTTGCGCTGGTCGTCGCACGGGTTGGTGTCGACGACGTTCTTGTTCGACGTCCCCTCCATCCAGATGCAGCCGCGCTGGACCGGGTCGTTCGGGGTGGTGTCGACGGTGCTCCAGTGCTTGCCGCCGTCGATGGTCGTGGAGATGTACAGGTGCCAGATCCCCATGAACGGGTGGTGCTGGTCGTCGCCGGCCGTCTTCGTGCCGAGCCACGCGAAGGCCGCCCGCCCGGCGTCACCGGCGATGACCTCGGGGAACTGCACGTTCTTGATGCCCAGCGGGGTGGACACGTCGTACGGCTTGCTCCAGGTGCGGCCGTGGTCCTTGGACACCGCGATGCGGGCGGAGCTGGACGTGCCGTAGTTGGCCGAGCCGTCGGCGTTGTCGGGCGGGTTGGTGCCGTCCTGCCAGCCGAAGTAGATGGCGTTGTGCTTGTCGGCGGCGACCGACGGGTCGGTCTCCTCCTGGTTGTGCGCGCCGGGGACCTTGCGGACGGTCCAGGTGAGGCCGTTGTCCTCGCTCACCGACAGCGCCGCGCCGCCGCCGAGGAACTCGCTGTTCGTGAGGTTGCCCGCCGTCGGGACGCCGCCGCAGCCGCGGTGCGGCAGGTACACGACGCCGTCCGGCGCGATGCGCAGGTGGCCGTGGATCGCCGAGCACGCGCCGCCGTACGGGTCGGTGCCGTTGTTGCCGGGGTGGTTGTACGCCGGGACGCCGGGGCCGAAGGTCACGCCGCCGTCGTCGCTGCGGGCGCAGCGGCCGCCGTAGCCGTCCTGCGCGCAGTAGTAGACGGCGTTCGGGTACCCGGTGATGCCGGCCGCCGCGGGCCTCGTCTCGCTGCGGTACGGCCCGCTGACCGTGCTCTGGTGGTCGAGGAGGACGTCCGGCCCGCAGCCCTCGGTGGGGTGCCAGGTCGCGCCCAGGTCGTCGGTGTACGTCGTGACGCTGCAGGCGAGGGCGAGCTGCGAGTTGAAGAAGCGGCCCGTCTGCGGGTCCAGGTAGCCGATCGGGTCGAGCGACGAGGGGTCGGTGTACGCGCCGGGGTCCTTGGTCGGGTCACCGCCGTTGACGGACTTCGGCGAGACGTTCAGCGCCCGCATCCGGTTCTGCAGGTCCCACGTCAGCCGCATGATCTTCGTGCCACCGACGTACATCGCGGTGTCGCGCCGCGGGTCGTACCCGATCGACGGCTCGCCCGTGGTCGTCCCGACGACGTACGCCTGGTACGTCGCGGCCTTCGTCGCCCCCTGGGAGGTCGTGGCGAGGGGCACCACCAGGGCGGGTACGGCGAGCAGCGGGAGCAGACGCACGGAGCGGCGCACGGGGGATCTCCAGGGGGGCCAGAGGTACGGCCCCGGGTCGCGAGGCCTATGCGGTCAGGTTTCGCCGCTCGGCCCCGGACTCCTGCCCCACGAGCTCGAGCACGTCACCCTCGCGCGCGCCCCGGACCGGCACCCCGAGCAGCCCGTCGTGCTCCGCGACGAAGGCGTCGAGGAAGTCGTCGTCGTGCGAGGGGTCGTGGTGGAACGCCACCAGCTCGCGGGCCCCGGCGAGGTGAGCGAACGCGACCGCGTTGGTGAGGGTGGAGTGCCCCCAGCCCAGGCGCTCGGCGTACTCGGCCTCGGTGTACTGCGCGTCGTGGAGCAGGACGTCCGCCCCGTGCGCGAGCTCGAAGCCGGAGGTCCAGTCCGAGGT
The DNA here is from genome assembly GCA_035495395.1 of Mycobacteriales bacterium. Lineage (GTDB taxonomy): Bacteria > Actinomycetota > Actinomycetes > Mycobacteriales > SCTD01 > RYN-111. The sequence goes on from DATJGA010000021.1 coordinate 8,224, forward strand.
GCCCGGGAAGCGGCGCACGCCGAGCGCCGGCTCGTGGTCGGGCAGGTAGGCCAGCACCCCCTCGTCGCTGGCGAGCCGGTAGCCGACGGTGGGGCCGGGGTGGCAGACGAGCGCCGACCGGGCGCGCAGCCCCGGCAGCTCGAACGAGCCCAGCGTGCTGTCGTGCAGGGTGAGGCGGCAGGGCAGGTCGCGCAGCGCCACCGGGAACAGCGGCGGCGACAGGTAGCGCGTCAGCCGGGTGCGCAGGCTGCTCGTCGGCGACGCCGGCCCCCAGATGTGCACCTCGGTGTCCGGCTCGAACAGGGGCCGGAAGAACCCCAGCCCCTGGATGTGGTCCAGGTGCAGGTGCGTGAGCAGGACGTCCACCCGCTGCTCGTGACCGAGCGAGCGGCCCAGGGCGGCGATCCCGGTGCCCGCGTCGAGCACGACGAGGTTGCCCTCGCCGGTGCGCACCGACACGCAGCTGGTGTTCCCGCCGTACCTCGTGGTGGCGGCACCGGCGGTGGGCAGCGAGCCGCGCACGCCCCACAGCTCGATCCTCACCGCTCGACCCCCCAGAACAGCGCGACGGCACCGAGGTCGCGACCGGCCTGCCCGACGATCGGGAAGGTGGTGACCTCGATCTCGTGCCGGACGCCCGCCTGGTTGGTGATCCAGATCGTGGCGTGCGCGGGGCGGTGGTCCTCGAGGGACGTCATGATCGGGCGCTGGTCGTGCCGCAGGGGGCTGCCGTCCTCGTTCGACGGGGCGATGAGCGCCGTCCACTCCTCGAGGGTGAGCTCCTCGGTCTCCTCGAACCGCCGGGCCAGGAACGCCTCGGCCGGCTCGTTGAAGAAGATGAGCGTCCCCTTGCTGTCCACGACGAAGATCGGGATCGTCAGGTAGCTCGCCAGCTGGCGCACGAGGATGAGCTCGACCTCGCGCTGCGTCATCGGCCCTCCCGGTTCGTCCGGATCGTTGCGCTCGAAGCCGTGCCGATCAAGCCCCCTGACGGGGACCGGACTACGGTCCCGCCGTGGAGATCCTCGCCGAGGCCGTCTCGGCCGCCCCGCCGGAGCGCGTCTTCGCCCTGCTGGCCGCCGGCGACCGGTGGCAGGAGTGGGCCGGTCCGTTCGTCCCGCGGTCCCGCTGGCAGGTGCCCGGCGACCCGGTGGGCGGCGTCGGGGCGGTCCGCCGGCTCGGGCTGGCGCCCTTCGTGAGCCGCGAGCGGATCACCGAGCACCAGCCGCCGCACCGGCTGTCCTACGTCATCGACTCGCCGGCGCCGTACCGGGACTACCGCTCGACCGTGGAGCTGACCCCGGCGGACGGCGGGACGCGCATCACCTGGCGGTCGACCTTCGAGCCGCGCGTACCCGGGACGGGCGTCGTGCTGCGCTGGTTCCTGGGGGCGATCGTGCGCAGCTTCGCGCGCAACCTGGCCCGGCGGGCCTAGGGCGCCCGGTCCTGCAGCGTCTGCACCGCCCGCGGCAGCGCCTCCACGATGTCCCAGACGTCGGGGACGAGGTCGGGGCAGCACAGCAGCCCGACGTCCATCTTCCCCATGTTGGACAGCACGGTGAGGTTGAGCCCGGAGCTCGGGATGAGCGGCCCCATCGGGTACACCGCGGTGACCTGCGCCCCCGCGCAGTAGAGCGGGATGGGCGGCCCCTGCATGTTCGACACGACGAGGCTCAGCAGCGGGGGCAGCACCTTCTGCAGCCGCAGCCGGTCGAAGACCGAGGCACCGCCCTTGAGCAGCAGCGGCGGCACCAGGCCGATGAACTGCAGCATCGCCTCCGGTCCGAGCGACTCCGAGGCGTCCTTCTGGTCCTTGGCCGCGGCGGCCACCTCGAGGAGCCGCTCGACCGGGTCGGCCGTGAGCACCGGGAGCGGTACGAGCAGGTTCGCGATCTTGTTGGTCCCGGCCGCCTGACCCGCGCCGAGGTTCATCGGCACGGTCGCGACGAGCGGCTTCTTCGGCAGCTCCCCGCGCACCAGCAGGTACTCGCGGAGCGCGTCGGTCACCGCAGCGAGCACGACGTCGTTGACCTTCACGCCGTACGCGGTCTTCACCGCCTTCAGCTGGGCGAGGTCCAGCGTCGTGAACGCGGCCTGCCGCGCCGGCGTGAGCTGGCCGTTGATGAGGCTGCGGGGCGGCGTGCGGAGCGAGGTCAGCGCGGCACCGGGCAGCGACCCGACCCGTCGTACCGAGCCGAGCGCCCCCTGTACGGCGACAGCGGGCCGGCGCAGCCCGTGCACCCCCGCCTTGGCGATGAGGGACAGCGTGGACGGGTGCGGCTCGACCGGCTGCTCCACCGGTGCGTCGACGACCCCGACGGTCGGCTCGAGGTCGAGCAGGTTGGCCATCATGTCGGCACCGGCGGCGCCGTACAGGGTGGCGTGGTGCAGCTTCGCGACGAGCGCCACCTGGCCGCCCTCGAGGCCGTCCACGACGTGGATCTCCCACAGCGGCCGGCTCCGGTCGAGCAGGCCGGTGCCGATCTCGCCGACGAGCGTCCCGAGGGCGCGCAGGTCGCCGGGCGCGGGGCAGGTGGTGAACGACAGGTGCTCGTCGAGCACGACGTCGTGCTCCTTCACCCAGTACGGCAGGTCCAGGTGCAGCGGCACCTCGACGAGGGTCCGGGTGAACGCGGGCAGCAGGTGCAGCCGCTCCTCGAGGACCTTGCGGAACCCCTCGCGGGTGAAGGCGGTGCCCGCCGCGTCGAGCACCATCACCCCCAGCACGTGCTGCGGCATCGACGGTGTCTCGAAGTAGAGGAAGGACGCGTCCATCCCGGCGAGCTGCTCCATCACGCCCCCAGCGCTTCGACGGCGGCCTGCTTGGCCCACCGGTAGTCGGCCTTGCCCGCCGGCGACCGCACGACGTGGTCGACCACGACGAGGTCGCGCGGCACCTTGTAGCCGGCGACGTGCGCGCGCAGGTGGTCCTGCAGCTCGGCCAGCTCCAGCGGCGCCAGCAGGTGGACGACGGCGACCACCCGCTCCCCCCACCGCTCGTCGGGCACGCCCACGACGAGGGCGTCCTCGACGGCCGGGTGCGCCTTGATCGGGCCCTCGACCTCCTCGGGGTAGACCTTCTCCCCGCCGGTGTTGATGCACTGCGAGCCGCGGCCGAGGACGCGCACGCTGCCGTCGGCGTCGACCGTCGCCTCGTCGCCGGTGAGCGCCCAGCGCACCCCGTCGACCTCCACGAACGTGGCGGCCGACTTCTCGGGGTCGTTGTGGTAGCGCAGCGGCACGTGCCCGCGCCGGGCCACCTTGCCGGTGCGGCCGTCGCCGGGCTGGACCACGACGCCGTCCGGGTCGAGGACGGCGGTGTGCTCGTTGAGCTTGAAGGTCGCGCCGTCCTTGGGACCGAGCACGCCGGTCTCGGACGAGCCGAGGGAGTCGACCACCATGCGCCCGGGCAGCAGCTCCGCCAGCCTGTCCTTGTTGTGCTGCGACAGCCCGGCTCCCGAGGACGCGACGACCCAGAGGCTGTCGGTCGGCAGCGACGGGTCCTGCTCGAGCGCGTCGAGCAGCGGCTTCACCATCGCGTCGCCGACCGCGACGACGTTGAAGACGCTCTCCTTCGCGATCGTCTCCCAGACCTCCCGCGGCTCGAACCGGCCGAGCGGGAGCAGCACGACCTTGCCGCCGGTGAAGAGCTGGTGGAACGTCAGCCAGTGCGCCGCGGCGTGCATGAGCGGCGGGGCCGCGAGCGCGGTGATGCCGTTCTCCGGCAGCCGCTGCGCGAGCTCCTCCGGCCCGCTCACGTGGTCGCCGCTCTGCGTCAGGTCACCGCCGCCCATGGCCGACTTGAAGATGTCCTCGTGGCGCCACACGACGCCCTTGGGCATCCCCGTCGTCCCGCCCGTGTAGATCAGGTAGAGGTCGTCGGAGGACCGCCCCTCCACCTCCGGCCGGGTGGCCGGCGCCGCCGCCAGTGCCTCCTCGTACGGCGAGGACCCCGCCACCGGCCGCTCACCCGAGCCGTCGTCGACGTCGAGGACGAGCTTCAGCGACCCGTCGAGGGCCGCCGCCGCACGCGAGGCGAACGCGCGGTGCACGAGGAGGGCGCAGATGCCCGAGTCCTCGTAGAGGTGGCGCAGCTCGCGCTCGACGTACCGGTAGTTGATGTTCACCGGGATCGCGCGCAGCTTGAACGCGGCCAGCATGCCCTCGACGTACTCGCTGCCGTTGGCGAGCTGCAGGCCGACCGCGTCGCCCGGCCCGACGCCGTGCTCGCGCAGCACGTGGGCGAGGCGGTTCGCCCGCTCGTCGAGCTCGCGGTAGGTCAGCCGGCGGTCGCCGACGACGAGGATCTCGCGGTCGGGGTCCGCGTCCGCGACGGCCTCGAAGAGGTCCGCGAGCTGGAAGGTCATGCAGTGGCTCCTGGGGTGGCGCAGCGGGCTGCGTAGGTGGCGATCCGGCTGGACCGGGTGAACGAGGCGACCTGGTCCTCGTCGAGCCCGCTGGTGAGGAAGCAGAACGAGAGCCCGCTGTCCGGGTCCGCCCAGGCGACCTGGCCCCCCAGTCCCATGGCCCCGAACGCGCGCGGGCCCGTCGCCCTGCCGAAGGACCGCAGCACAGCGTTGCCGTCGTCCCCGGCCACGACCAGGCCGAGCGTCCTGTTGGCCGGGACACCCGTCCACGGGTCGGGGAGGGCGTTCCGGACACGACCGGTCCCGTCGGCCAGCACAGCCGGGTCCCACAAGCCCTTCGGGTCGTGCAGCAGGGCTTGGTAGAGCAGCGCGACGTCGTCCGCCGTGGACACCGCTCCGGCCCCCGGGACGCCGACGGCGCGGACGGCGGGCTCGTTGAAGCGCAGCAGATGGTCCCCGACGGGCACCACCGGGATCTCGAGGTCGGCGGGGCTACCGACGAGGGACACGTCGAGCACGGGGGCGGCGTCAGCTCCCAACCCGAGCCGCAGCGCGGGCAGGCCCAGCGGGTCGATGACCCGGTCCCGCACCACCTCGCGGTAGTCCTGGCCGGCCACCTGCTCGACGACCTCGGCGAGGACCCAGTGCGCCGAGGTGGCGTGGTACTCGGTGCGCGAGCCCGGCGGCCAGTCGAGCCGCCACCGCGCGAACCGGGCCCGGCGGCCCTCCGAGGTCGCGCCCTCCTCGAGCCCCATCGGCGCGCGGGGGAAGCCGGCCGTGTGGGTGAGCAGGTGCTCGACGGTGACGGCGTCGAACCCGTCACGCGCGAGCTCGGGGACGAGCTCCGCCACCCGCGTCTCGGGCCGCAGCGCCTCCGGGAGGAAGAGCCAGACCGCCGCGGCGACCAGCGCCTTGGTCACCGAGAAGACCGTGAAGCGCGCGTCGTCAGGGGCGCCG
>DATJGA010000022.1:0-6274 GCA_035495395.1 Mycobacteriales bacterium
GCGAGACGGTGGGTGACGTCGTGGAGACGGACGCTCATGTGTGTGCCCTTCTGTCGAGAGCCGGGACCGTGGCGCCCGGCGCGTGACGCAGGTTCGCCTCGGTCTGACAGCCCCGGGTCCTGGTTGGTCCGTGCTGTGGAACAGGCAGGAAGGTGTGGACGACGGCCTAGAAGGCCTTGAGGAGCGGCCCCGTGACCGCCACGACGGTCGGCACGGTCCCGAGCAGGAGGAAGGCCGGCAGGAAGCACACGGTGATCGGCGCCGCCGCCTTGATGCCGGCCTGCCGCACGCGCTTGCGGGCGACGGAGGTGGCCGTCCGGCGGGCCTCGTCCGCGACCCTCGTCACCGCGGCGGCGACGGGGGCGCCGCTCTCGGCGGCCCTCCGCAGCGCCCGTGCCGCGGTGCCCGCCGGCCCGCTGTCACCCAGCTCGCTGAAGGCCTCCTCGGCCGGGGTGCCCACCGCGAGCGCGGCGGCCACCCGTCGCAGGCGCACCGCGGCGGGACCGTCGAGGGCGCCGGCGACTGATCCGAGGGCCTGGGCCAAGGGCGCCCCGCCCGTCAGGCAGGCGCCCACGAGATCGAGCGCCAAGGGCAGCTGCAGAGCGAGTGCCTGCTCGTCGTGCTCCTCCCGCGCGTCGAGGCGCTCCAGCAGCACGGGCGCCCCGAGCGCGAGGCCGACGCCCGCACCGAGTCCCACGAACCCGCCGCCGAGCAGCCACCAGGCGAAGGCCCCGAGCACCGCCAGGGTCGGCCGACGCAGGTCCCGCGCTCTCCCCCGCCCGGGTTCCTCCCGCCGCGGCACGAGGACGGCGAGGCGGGGGGCCGCCGAGGTCGGGAGCACGAGCACCGCCACCGCACCGCCGAAGAGGACGGCGCCGAGGATCACGGCCCGCCTCCCGCCGCGCGCACGATCGCCGCGGTCCAGGCCGTTCCGGCCAGCTCCAGGCCGATGCCGACGACCAGGCAGCCCCACCCCAGCGGTGTGCGGAGCAGGACGTGGAACGGGTCACCGCCCAGCCCCGTCCCGAGGAGCAGCCCGAACAGGGGCATGAACGCGATGAGCAGCGCCGTGGACCGCGGCCCCGCCAGCTCGGCCTCGAGCTCCTCGCGGAGCACCGCGTCCACCCGCAGGCTCTCCTCCAGGCGGTCCACCGCGGCGGCGAGCGAGCCCCCCGAGCCGTGGCACACCGCCCAGCACACGGCCAGGCCCTGCAGCAGGTCGGGGACGGCGCTGCTCCCGGCATGACCGAGCAGCACCGCGGCCGCCGGGCCGCCCATCCGGTCCGCGCCGGCAGCCTCCGCCAGGGCGCGACCGGTCGGGCCGCACGCGACCTGCGCGGCACCGGCCAGGGCCACCGCAGGCGGTCGGCCGGCGCGCAGCTCACCGGCGAGCACGGCCATCGCCTCAGCGGCTGCCTGCCGCTCGAGCTGCCGCGCCCGGGCCGTCCTCCGGCGGAGCAGTGCGCGCCGGCCGAGGACGGCCAGTGCGGCCGACGCCGCGGCACCCACGACGCCCAGCGGCACGACGAGCGCGGCGAACGCCAGCACCGCGGTGACGGGCGCCGAGGGCTCCCAGCGGGTGCGGCCGTGCTGCGGCAGGACACCAGGTCGCGGGGGCACGGGCACACCGACGGCAACGACTGCTGCAGCGGCGAGCAGGCCGGCGGGGAGGAGCGGGCTCACGCGAGCAGCGAGTGGAGCTCGGCGGCGGCCGGACCCGGAGCACCGGCGTCGCTGCGACCGTCCCAGGACCACGCCGGGACCGCGACGACGACGCCGTTCGCGCCGCGGGTCAGGACGCAGACCTCGGCCAGGTGCCGGCCGCCGTCGTGCCGCCGTACGAGGTGGACGGCCAGCCGCAGCCCGGACGCGAGCTGGCTGTGCAGGGCGGCGCGGTCCATCCCGGCGACCGCGGCGAGCGCCTCCAGCCTGGCCGGGACGTCGCGCGCGGAGTTGGCGTGCAAGGTGCCGCACCCTCCCTCGTGCCCGGTGTTGAGGGCCGCGAGCAGGTCGACGACCTCGGCGCCACGGACCTCGCCCACGACGACGCGGTCCGGCCTCATCCGCAGCGCCTGCCGGACGAGGTCGCGCAGGGTGACCTCGCCGGCGCCCTCGACGTTGGCCGGGCGGGCCTCCAGTCGCACGACGTGCGGGTGCGCCGGGTCGAGCTCACCGGCGTCCTCGACGAGCAGCAGCCGCTCCTCGGCGGGCACGCGGGAGAGCAGGGCCGAGAGGAGGGTGGTCTTGCCCGTGCCGGTGCCGCCGCTGACGAGGAAGGCGGCGCGCGAGGAGATGAGGCGGGCGAGCAGCTCGACCCCGTCGGGCGGGACGCTGCCGGCTCGCTGGAGCTCGTCGAGCGCGAAGACCCGGCGGCGGGGCACGCGCAGCGACAGGCACGTCCCGCGCGGCGCCACGGGGGGCAGCACGGCGTGCAGCCGCACCCCGTCGGCGAGCCGGGCGTCGACCCAGGGCTGGGCGTCGTCCAGGCGTCGACCGGTGGGCGCGGCCAGGCGCACCGCCAGCCGACGGACGGCCGCGTCGTCCGGGAACCGGACGGCGACCCGCTCGAGCCCGGCACCGCGGTCGACCCACACCTCCTCGGGGCCGTTGACGAGCACGTCGGTGACTCGGGGGTCCGACAGCAGCGCCTGGAGCGGACCGGCGCCGACGATCTCGTCCTGGAGGCCGCGCAGCACCGCGTGCGCCTCCGTCGCGCCGTGCAGTCCGCCGCTGACCTCGCGCAGCGCCTCGGCCACCCTCGCCGCCGTCGGGGCGCCGCCCTCGGCGATGAGCCGTTCCCGGACCCGGGCGAGCAGGGCCGCGTCGGCGCTCACGCCGCGCTCCTCAGCGGCGCGCCGAGGAGGTCGTCGAGCAGCGCGTGGCACAGACCGACGAGGGGCGAGCCCTTCCGCTCCCCGGGTGGCACGCCCTCCTCGAGCGACCGCGCGAGCCCCGGCTCGGCGCGCAGCTCCCCCGCGAGCGGCAGGCCGAGGGCCTGCTGCACCTGGTCCGCCGTGAGGCCTGCGGGCGCCGGGCCCCGGACGACGAGCCGCACGTCGCGGCACCACTGCGCGGCCCGCACCGCCACGCGGGCGGCGGCCGCCGCCGCGCGCACCTCGGCCGGGACGAGCAGCAGCGCCGTACCGGCGCAGGAGAGCACCTCCTGCCCGACCTCGTCGAGGTGGCGCGGGACGTCGGCGACGACGAGCTCGTGGCTGCGGCGGGCCGCGCCGAGGACCGCGCGGGCCGCCTCGACCGGGACCTGGGCGCCGTCGCCCCGGTCCCAGGAGAGCAGCGCGAGCTCGCCGACGCGCGGCAGCGCCCGGTCGAGGGCGGCGGCGGGCACGCGACCGCGACTGCCGGCCAGCTCCGGCCACCGAAGACCGGGCTGCTGCTCGGCGCGGAAGACGACGTCGATGCCGCCGCCCAGCGGGTCGGCGTCGACGAGCAGCGTGCTGGAGCCGCGCCGGGCCGCGGTCTGGGCGAGGGCGCAGGCCAGCGTCGTGGCCCCGGCTCCGCCTCGTCCGCCCACGACGGCGACGAGCGCTCCGGGGGCGTCACGGCCCTCGACGGCGTCGGCGAGCGCCTCGACGAGCCACCCCTCGGCGTCGGGCAGGAAGACGACCCGCTGCGCCCCGACGTCGACCGCGCGCTGCCAGACGCCGGCGTCGTCGAGGTCGCGGCCGAGCACGAGCACGCCGTCGCGGCGGCTCAGCCGCAGCTCGACGAGCCGGTCGAGGAGGTCCTCGCCCACCAGGACGAGCGGGGCGTCCTCCCAGAGGCGGCGGACCTCGGTGAGGTCGGAGACGGCGTCGCCCTGCACGCCGGCGAGCGCGACGAGGCGCAGCAGGTCGTCGAGGGCGGCAGGGTCGGCGGTGACGAGCAGCGGTCGAGGCATGGGCCGCAGGCTCGCGAGGGCGGCCGGCTCAGGGGGGTGGCTCCGCCGTACCTGGGGACGAGGGAGCCGACGTCCACAGCGGGCGACCTGGGGGTGGACATACGACGGCCCCCGCCGGGGGGGTGGGCGGGGGCCGTCCGTGGACCCGGCTCCGGGGGGGTGAAGACGGGTCCGCGCGAGGCGCGCCCCAGGGGAAGGACGCGCTCAACCGCCTCATCCCCGCGTCCTCCGCCGCTGAAACCTCCCTATTCTCGAAAATCATGAGCGCCGCGTTCTTCGACCTCGACAAGACCGTGATCGCCAAGAGCAGCACCCTGGCGTTCGGGCGGCCGTTCTACAAGGGCGGCCTGGTCAACCGCCGCGCGGTGCTGAAGAGCTCGTTCGCGCAGTTCGTGTACCTGCTGCAGGGCGCCGACGAGGACACGATGGACAAGCTCCGCGACCACCTGGCCGCGCTGTGCGCCGGCTGGCCGGTGCAGCAGGTGCGCGACATCGTCGCCGAGGCCCTCCACGAGCTCATCGACCCCCTCGTCTACGAGGAGGCCCTCGCGCTGTTCGACGAGCACCACGCCGCGGGCCGCGAGGTCGTGCTCGTCTCCAGCTCCGGCGAGGAGGTGGTCGGCCCCATCGGCGAGATGCTCGGCGTCGACCGCGTCATCGCCACCCGCATGGTCGTGGCCGACGGCGCCTACACCGGCGAGGTCGAGTTCTACGCGTACGGCGAGAACAAGGCGGTCGCCATCACCGAGCTCGCGGCGAAGGAGGGGTGGGACCTCGCGGACTGCTACGCCTACAGCGACAGCGCGACGGACGCGCCGATGCTCGCCGCCGTCGGGCACCCGGTGGCCGTCAACCCCGACAAGGCCCTGCGGAAGCTGGCCGTCGAGAGCGACTGGCCGGTCCGCGAGTTCGCCCGCCCGGTGCGCGCCCGACGGCTGCCGACACCCCCCGGCGACACCCGCGCCTGGGCCGGCGTGGTCACGCTCGGAGTGGTCGTCGCCCTGGCGTGGCTCGTCGTACGACGGTCACGCTGGGTGCGCGCCTAGTGCCAGTGCCCGAACCAGGAAACCCTTGACACACAAGGGATTCGGGGCGACTCTCAGGGCACGGAACGCCGCCTGCGGGCGGACTCGATCCCCCCGACGGTGGTCCGTGCAGTACGCGTCCGAGCACCCACGTGCGATCAGCCGCGAGAGGCACATCGAGCGGGTCCACACGAAGGTTCACGAAAGGGATCAAGGACCCTGGGCGATGACGAGGATGCACGCTTTGGTCACTCGGCCGTAGTGCATGGCGACGGGGCTCCACCCTCCGGGATGGGGCCCCGTTCCGCGTCTCAGAGGCGGGACAGGTCGGGGACCCCGGCCATGAGCTCGATCCGCACCCCGTCCGGGTCCGTGAGGTAGACGAGCTCGGCGTCGCCGCCGCCCGCTCCCTGGCCGGCCAGTCGCGACAGCGTCTGCGGGTGGACGCCCCCGCCCGCGCGCTCCGCGACGGCCCAGAGCTCGTCGACGCTGTCCACGCGGAACGCGAGGTGCGTCAGGCCGAGCTGCCGCATCGAGCGGCGCGTCCCGTCGCCCTGCGGCTCCGGCTCCAGCCACTGCAGCAGCTCCAGCCGCAGCTCGTCGCGCGCCAGCACCCGCGACAGGAACCGGCCCTCCACCTCCATCGTGGCGGCCACCTCCGCCCCGAGCTCCACCGTGAACAGCTGCCGGAAGCCCAGCACCTCGCAGTAGAAGCGGGTCGAGCGCTCGAGGTCGGAGCAGCAGACACCGACGTGGGACCACGACTGCAGAGGCATGCGCGGCATCATGCCGTGCGCGTCAGGCCGACTCCCGCAGGATCGCCTCGCACACGGCGACCCCCTCCGTCGCCCCGAGCGCCACCGCGCCGGCGCAGTGCACGAGCCACCGCGCCACCCCCTGCTCGCCGCCGGCCGCGTACGCGCGCGCCGCCTCGGCGTACGCGTGGGTGTGGGACGACCGCAGACCGGCCGCGTCCAGCTCGGCGTGCCCGACCTCCGGAGCGCTGACCGCCTTGGGGTCCAGCCCCCGCTCGACGAGCACCAGCCGCGCGGCCGCGCGCGCGACCAGCCCGTCCACCGACCCGAAGGCCCGCAGCGCCAGCAGCTCCCCGTGCACCACCCCCGCCACCACGACCGCAGGGGCCGCGGTCGGCTGCAGCAGCAGCCGGCAGAGCCCGTCCAGCCGCGCGGCGACCTCGGCCGGCTGCGGCGCCGCCCCGAGGTCCAGCGGGTCCTCGACCTCGGTGCCGCTCCGCGGCCGGCCCACCTCGTCCTCGGGCAGCCCCAGGTCGGCGGAGGCGAGCACGTGCAGCCGCGCCAGCGCCTGGGCCGGCGCCGCCTTCCACGCCGGC
>DATJGA010000023.1:0-6949 GCA_035495395.1 Mycobacteriales bacterium
CGGTACCCGTCCGGGGCGGGCCGGCCCCCGAGCTCGGCCGCGAGCGCGACGCCGACGACCGGACGGTCCCCGAGCCGCCCCAGCGCGGCGTAGACGGTCTCGTCGCCGTGCGGGGCGCGCAGCGGGACGAGGTCGGTGAGCAGGCCCTGCAGCAGGGCCCGCCCGCCCGCCGTACGGGCCCGCGAGCGCAGCACCTGCTCCCATCCGCCCGCTTCCCCGCGATCATGGGCTTGTGGTCCGCCGGCTGAGCGTGCGGGGCGTACCGCAGCCCCATGATCGGCGGGAGCGAGGGTGCGCAGGGCGGCGGTGAGCCAGCCCACGACGGCGTCGCGGGGGAGGACGGCGTCGACGAGGCCGGCGGCGTACGCGGCCTCCGCGGTGTGGCTGTCGGGGCCGGGCAGCGACCCGGTGAGCGCCTCGACGACGCGCGGCCCGGCGAAGCCGACGGTGGCGTGCTCGACGGCCACGCGTACGTCGGCGCCGGAGACGACCGAGATCCACACGCCGCCGGTCGTCGGGGCGTCCGCGACGGACAGGTGCGCGAGCCCTGCCTCGGCGAGGGACTGCAGCGCGAGCACCGCGCGCGGGATGCCGACGAGCGCGGCCATCCCCTCCTGCAGCCGGGTGCCGCCGGTGCGGACGAGGGTGACCAGCGGGACCCGCTCGCGCACGGCGTGCGCGCAGGCCTGCTGCAGCACGGTCGCGTCGTCCTCGCCGAAGGAGCCGCCCTGCACCGAGAAGTCCCACGCCAGGGCGACCGGCCCCGGCGCGGTGGGCGTCCCGCGCAGCCGGTACGCGCGGACCGACGGCTCGGGGCGGTAGCCGGGCCAGCGCGCGGGGTCGCGACGGGCGAGCCGGACGTCGAGCAGGGTGGCGCCTGCAAGGAGGGGCTCTCGCCAGTCGGCTGTCACGCCCGCGTACTCTCCCAGGGCAGTCCAGGTGAGCGCGAAGGAGCCCTGTCTTGAGCGGCCGAGTACGCGTCGTCGTCGCGAAGCCGGGCCTCGACGGCCACGACCGCGGGGCCAAGGTCGTCGCCCGCGCGCTGCGCGACGCCGGCATGGAGGTCATCTACACCGGGCTGCACCAGACGCCCGAGCAGATCGTGGAGACCACGATCCAGGAGGACGCCGACGCGGTCGGCCTGTCGATCCTGTCCGGCGCGCACATGACGCTGCTGCCCCGGGTCGTGGAGCTGCTGCGCGAGCGCGGCGCGGACGACGTCGTCGTCTTCGGCGGCGGCATCATCCCCGAGGACGACATCGCCCCGCTCGAGGCGGCGGGCGTGACCAAGATCTTCACGGCCGGGGCGTCCCCGACCGCGATCGTCGAGTGGGTCCGCGCGAACGTCGGGACCCCCGCGGAGGCCTAGCTCGCGAACGCGCCGGCGAACCGGCCCGGCAGGGCCAGCGTCGTCGGCGCGGCCTGCGAGGTCGACAGCGTCACGACCTGGCCGACCGTGTTGCCCTTGTAGGCCCAGTCGCTCAGCGACACCACGAGCTGCATGCGGTGCCCCTTGGCGAACCGGTGCACGACGCCGGGAAGCGCCACGTCGACCGGCTTGCTGAGGTCCGCGACGCGGATCGGCGCGACGAGCTGGTGGGCCAGGTCGACCGTGCCGTCGGGCGCCACGTCGTACAGCTTGACGAAGGCGACCAGCATCGTGCTGGGGCTGGCGGCGCTCGCGGTCGGCGAGGACAGCTGCAGCCGCGCGGTGGGGGCGCCGACGAGGTCGACGTCCTTGAGCAGCGGGGCGGTCGTGAGCATCGCCGACGCACCGGGCGCGTCCTGCGGCGTCATGCCGACCTGGTCCTGCACCACCGACGTCTCGCTGTAGCTGAGCGGCACGTTGCCCGGGGCGCCGAACGTCGTGCTGCCGGCCACGAGGCCCTTGAGCGTCGGCACCAGGCCGGTGCCGGACGCGGCCAGCGTCGTGCTCCCGGCAAGGGGGTACGACGGGGCGCTCGCGTAGCGCTGCGCGACGGTGCCGGAGACCCAGTCGCGGTAGTAGCTGAAGTCGAGCGACGGCGCCTGGCCGGTGCCCTTGAGGTAGTGGTCGAACCAGGCGATGACGATCCTGCCCTGGTAGCTGTGCATCGGGTCGGCGAGGTCGAACTCGCCGGGCACGTTGCCGCCGCTGTGGCCCCACGACTGCCACATCATCTTGACCGGCACGTGCCGCGCCTTGAGGGCGCCGTACGTCGCCGCCGCCTCGCGCAGGGTGAACAGCGTGTCCGCCTGGCCCTGGCCGAGCAGCGTGGGGATCCGGATGTCCTTCAGGTACGACGCGACCGAGGCGTTGCGGGCGAAGGCGACGGAGGCGTCGTCGGCGTAGCCCGTCGCGTCCATGGAGGCCTTGATCTGGCAGGCCTCGTCGAGGAAGTTCGGGCACGGGCCGAGGCGGGTCGGGTCCTGCGCCATCGCCGCGCCCTGCACGCCGTCGGCGATCCCGAGGCCGAAGAAGGCGGTCGTCCAGTCGATCTTCTCGGTGCCCGGCACGGCGTAGCTGACGCTGCCCGGCGCGAGGGTCGCGTTGTTGGGGGCGAGCGAGTAGCTCAGGTCGTTCCAGGTGATCAGCGGGACGATGGTGTCGACGCGCGGGTCGAGGGCGGCCACGGCGAACTGGATCTGCCCGCCGTAGGAGCCGCCGACCATGCCGACCCGGACGTCACCGGGGTGCACCTTGCCGTCGTGCGCGACGCGGTCCTTGACGACGTAGTCGACCTTGGTGCCGTCGTCGGCGGCCTTGAGGCCGCCGAGGAAGTCGACGAGCTGCTTGCCCGCGGCGCCGTCGTGCTGGCGGTCGTCGAGGCTGATCTTGCAGTCAGAGCCGCGCCGGCCGGACTGCGGGTCGGCACCGAAGCCGAGGCCGGAGTACGACAGCACGACGTAGCCGTGGGACGCGGCCCACTTCGCGGCACCGGCCTGGTCGGTCTTGCTGCCGCCGAAGCCGTTGGTGGTGAGGATCGCGGGCGCGGGGTGCTTCGCGTCCACGCCTGCCGGCGTGTAGAGGTCGGCGTCGACGAGGCAGCGGGTCACCCCCAGCGCGCCCTCCGCGGCCACCGTCGTGGTCAGGGTGAGGGCCTTGACCGTGTACGCCGGGGCCTCGGCGTGCGAGACCAGGCCGAGCACGGGGGTCGCGGCGACGAGCGCTGCGAGCAGGGCGGTGCGCTTCAAGGGGTCAGCCCTTCGTGGTGGGGAGCGTGAAGAACGTGCCCAGGCCGGTCGTCAGCGTGATGACGTCGGGCTGCGGGTTGTTGTACGACGAGGCGTCGGTGGCCGAGAAGTCGACGCGGATCCGGTGCCCGGCCGGGAAGCGGTGCGCGAAGCCGAGCAGCTTGACGTCCACCCACGGGTCGAGCGCGATCGTGGGGATCCGGATCGGCGCCACGAGGCGGTGGATCAGGGTGGCGTTGCCGGCCCCGTCGACGTCGTAGACCTTGCCGAACAGGTAGAGGTCGCTCCGGGCCACGTGCGACAGCCGCAGCCGCGCGCTGGGGACGCCGACCGACACGAGCGGCTGCGCGAGCGGCCCGCTGACGAAGGAGGCGACCGTGCCGGGCGCGTCACCCGGCGGCAGCTGGCTCGCGTTCGGCGAGCTCCCGGGACCGGTGAAGTTCGACAGCTCGCTGTAGGAGCTGGGCAGCCCGCCGCCAGGGTTCACCACCTGCACCGACCCGGCCACCGGGTGGTGCACGACGAGGTCGCCCGTGCCGGACAGCGTCAGCGTGAAGGTGCTGCCGGTCGGGAAGGCCGGCGCGTCGCCGTACTGGGCGGTGGGGCCCTTGCCGGAGTACGGCACCCAGTCACGGAAGTAGCTGAAGCCGGGGCTGCGGTCAGGGGTGCCGCGCAGCCAGTGGTCGAAGAAGGCCAGCGTCCGCAGCGGCAGGTAGCACTGGTCGAGGCCGGTGGTGCCCCCGCCGTACACCTCGCACTCGCCGGGCTGCGAGTCGTAGCCGCCGTGCCCGCCGGAGTTCCAGATCATCTGGACGGGCGTGCCCTGCCGGCGCAGCTGGGTGTACGTCGCGACGGCGTCGTTGAGGTTGAACAGCGTGTCGCTCTGGCCCTGCACGAGCAGGGTGGGGACCCGGAGCCTGCCGATCTGCGTCGTGGCGGAGGAGTCGGCGACGAGGGCCTTCGCCGCCGCGTCGGCGTCGCCGGTCGCCTCGAGCCGTGCGAGCGTCTCGCAGACCTCGAGCCGGAAGCCGGTGCACGCGAGGCCCGCGGCGTCGGCAGAGGCGACCTTGTCCTGCGGGCAGGCGCCGTTCTGGTTCCCCGTCGGGGGGAGGCCGCCGACCGGCTGGCCGAGGCCGCTGCCGGAGAGCAGGGTCGTCCAGCTGCGCTTGAACACGCCCTGCGGCGCCAGCGTGTGCGTGAAGCCGGTGCGGTCGCCGGGGACGACCCAGTTGTTGGGGTCGAGCGAGTACTGCAGCGTGTTCCAGGTGCGGTACGGGTTGATGGCGCGGACCCGCGGGTCGGCCTCGGCGAGGTTGGCCTGGATGCCGCCGCCGTACGACCCGCCGACGGTGCCCACGACCGCGCCCTTGCGGTCCTTCTTCACGTACGGCTTGGTCTGCAGCACCTTGGTGATGAGCTGCTGCGCGTCCTTCACGTCGTAGGTGCGCGACTGCAGCGTGATGCAGCCGCCGCTCTTGCCGAAGCCCTGCGAGGTGTAGGTGAGGACGACGTACCCGTGGGCGGCGAGGAACGTCGCCATGGAGGTGACCTCGGGGCTGAGCTTGGTGAGCCCGAAGCCGTGCGTCATGAGGATCGCCGGCTGCGGCGAGCGCGCGGTGGCGTTGTCCGGGACGTACAGCCGGGTGTCGATCGAGACCGCGTGCGCGTTGCCCGGGCCGTCGAGCACCGGCACGAGCGCGTCGGTCGTGGTGAAGCGGTGGGCGCCCTTGCTCGGCCGCACCGTGTCGGCGTGACCGACCAGCGTGAGCGCGCTCGTCGCGGCGACGAGGGCGGTGGCCAGGGCGAGACGACGCACGGGGGGCTCCAGCTTCACAGGGGTGTCTTCGTGATGAACGAGGCAACCCCTTCCAGGGGTGTGACCTGGGTCCATGGCGTGCGTCACACGGCCGGTCCCGCGTCCGGTCCGTCCCGGACCGCTGGCTACGCTCGTGCTTGCTCGGCGGGGTTCCCGCGAGCCCGACAGACAGGACCCGATCCGTGGACCTCATGGAGTACCAGGCGAAGGAGCTCTTCGCCAAGCACGGGGTGCCCGTGCTCCCCGGCGAGACCGTGGACACCGCCGCGGCCGCCCGCGCCGTCGCCGAGAGCATCGGCAAGCCGGTCGTGGTGAAGGCCCAGGTGAAGACCGGCGGGCGCGGCAAGGCCGGCGGCGTGAAGCTCGCCGAGACCCCCGACGAGGCCGTCGAGAAGGCCGAGGCGATCCTCGGTCTCGACATCAAGGGCCACGTCGTGAAGAAGGTGCTCGTCACCGAGGCCTCCGACATCGACACCGAGTACTACGTGTCCTTCCTGCTCGACCGGGCCAACCGCTCGTACCTCGCCATGGCGAGCGTCGAGGGCGGCATGGAGATCGAGCAGCTCGCCGTCGAGCGCCCCGAGGCGCTCGCGAAGGTGCCGGTCGACGCGGTGCGCGGCTGCGACGCGGCGAAGGCCGCCGAGATCGTCGCCGCGGCGGGCTTCCCCGCCGACGTCGCCGACGAGGTCGCGCGCATCCTCGTGCAGCTGTGGGAGGTCTTCGTCGAGGAGGAGGCCACGCTCGTCGAGGTCAACCCGCTCGTGAAGACGCCGGACGGCCGCATCGTCGCGCTGGACGGCAAGGTGACCCTCGACGGCAACGCCGAGTTCCGGCACCAGGACGTGTTCACGGCGTACGCCGACGTCGTGGCCGAGGACGACCTCGAGGGCCGGGCGAAGGCCAAGGACCTCAACTACGTCAAGCTCGACGGGCAGGTCGGCATCATCGGCAACGGCGCGGGGCTCGTCATGAGCACCCTCGACGTCGTCGCGTACGCCGGTGAGAACCACGGCGGCGTGAAGCCCGCGAACTTCCTCGACATCGGCGGCGGCGCGTCCGCGCAGGTGATGGCCGACGGCCTCGAGATCATCCTGTCGGACCCGGCCGTGAAGTCGGTGTTCGTCAACGTCTTCGGCGGCATCACCGCCTGCGACGCGGTCGCGAACGGCATCGTCCAGGCCCTGGAGATGCTGGGCGACAAGGAGACCAAGCCGCTCGTCGTGCGGCTCGACGGCAACAACGTCGAGGAGGGTCACCGCATCCTCGAGGCGGCGAACCACCCGCTCGTCACCGTCGTCGACACCATGGACGGCGCCGCCGACAAGGCCGCCGAGATCGCCGGGAGCGCTGCGTAATGGCCATCTTCCTCACCAAGGACTCCAAGGTCATCGTCCAGGGCATCACCGGTGCCGAGGGCACCAAGCACACCCGCCGGATGGTCGCCTCCGGCACCAACGTCGTGGGCGGCGTGAACCCGAAGAAGGCCGGCTCCGACGTGGACGGCATCCCCGTGTTCGCCACCGTCGCCGAGGCGATGGAGAAGACCGGTGCCGACGTCACGGTCGTCTTCGTGCCGCCGGCCTTCGCCAAGGGCGCCGTCATCGAGGCGATCGACGCGGGCATCGGCCTGGCCGTCGTCATCACCGAGGGCATCCCGGTCCAGGACTCGGCGTACTTCTGGCAGTACAACGTCGACGCGGGTCAGAAGACCCGCATCGTCGGCCCGAACTGCCCCGGCCTCATCAGCCCCGGCGCGTCGAACGCCGGCATCATCCCGGCCACCATCGCGCCGACCAGCGGCCCGATCGGCCTGGTCAGCAAGAGCGGCACGCTGACCTACCAGATGATGTACGAGCTGCGCGACTACGGCTTCTCGACCGCCGTGGGCATCGGCGGCGACCCGGTCATCGGCACCACGCACATCGACTGCCTCGCGGCGTTCGAGGCGGACCCCGACAC
>DATJGA010000024.1:0-4541 GCA_035495395.1 Mycobacteriales bacterium
GAAGGACGTGGCGCTGTCGAAGAACGCGGCGCCGGGGTTGACCGTGACGGTCTCCTTGCCGGCGTTGATGAGGTCCGGGTCGACGGCGGCCTCGACGGGGTACGGCCCGACGCCGAGGATGCCGTTCTCCGACTGCAGCACGACGTGGACGTCGGCCGGCACGTAGTTGGGCACCAGCGTCGGCAGGCCGATGCCGAGGTTCACGTACTGCCCGTCCACGAGCTCGAGGGCCACCCGGGCCGCGAGCTGCTCCCTAGTCAGCACGGACGGTCCTCCTCTCGATGCGCTTCTCGACCCCCGGGGTGTGCACGACGCGCTGCACGAAGACACCGGGCGTGTGCACCAGCATCGGGTCCAGCGTCCCCGGCTCGACGAGCTCCTCCACCGACGCGATGGTGATCCGGCCGGCCGCGGCGCAGAGCGGGTTGAAGTTCTGCGCGCTCTTCTCGTAGACGAGGTTGCCGTGCCGGTCGCCGTACCGCGCGTGCACCAGCGCGAAGTCGGTGGTGATCGCCTCCTCGAGCACGTAGTCGCGGTCGCCGAAGCGCCGGACCTCCTTCGGCTCGGAGGCGAGGGCGACGGTCCCGTCAGCGTGGTAGCGGCGGGGCAGGCCGCCGTCGGCCACCTGCGTCCCGACTCCGCCAGGTGTGAAGAAGGCGGGGATGCCGGCGCCGCCGGCGCGCAGCCGCTCGGCGAGGGTGCCCTGCGGCACCAGCTCGACCTCGAGCTCGCCGGAGAGGAACTGCCGCTCGAACTCCTTGTTCTCGCCGACGTAGGACCCCGTCGTACGGCGGATCCGCTTGGCCGCGAGCAGCGACCCCAGGCCCCACTCGTCGACGCCGCAGTTGTTCGAGACCGTCGCCAGGTCAGTGGTGCCCGCGTCCAGCAGGGCCTGGATGAGCGCCTGCGGGATGCCGCACAGCCCGAACCCCCCGACCGCGAGCGAGGCGCCGTCCGGGATGTCCGCGACGGCCTCGGCGGCGCTGCCGACCACCTTGTCCACGTGCTGCCTCCGACCTTGGTTAGCGATCCCTAACCTCGTGCGCCCCCAACGTACAGCGTCTCCCGGAGCCCGGCCTAGCGTGGTGGCGTGGAACGCGCGCTCCGGCTGGACGGTCCCCTCGACCTGCACCGGACGCTGGCCCCGCTGCGGCACGCCGCGAGCGACCCGACCCACCACACGACCCCCGACGGCGCGATCTGGCGGGCCACCCGGACCCCTGATGGGCCGGCGTCGTACCGGCTGGTGCGCACGGCGACGGGCCTCTCCTGCACCGCCTGGGGCCCTGGCGCCGGCTGGGTGCTCGACGGGCTGCCCGAGCTGGTGGGGACCCCGCACGTCACGCCGTTCGGGCACCCGCTGCTCGACCGGGCGCAGCGGACGTGCCCTGGCATCGGGATCCCCAGGACCCGCCGCGTCCTCGAGTCGCTCGTGCCCGCGGTCCTGGAGCAGAAGGTCACCGGCAAGGAGGCGCGCGAGTCCTACGTGCTGCTCGTGCGCCGGTACGGCGAACCCGCACCCGGTCCGGTGCCCCCGGGCCTGCGGGTCCCGCCCTCGGCCGAGACGTGGCGGCACATCCCCTCCTGGGAGTGGCACCGGGCGGGGGTGGACCCGCGCCGGATGCGGACCGTGCTCGCGGCGACCCGGGTGGCGACGCGCCTGGAGGAGGCCGTCGACATGGACCGCGCGGACGCCTACGCCCGGCTCACCGCCGTACCCGGGGTGGGGGAGTGGACCGCAGCCGAGGTCGCGGTGCGGGCGCTCGGCGACACCGACGCCGTCAGCGTCGGTGACTTCCACCGGGCCGGGCTCGTCGGCTGGGCGCTGGTCGGCCGGCCGGTCGACGACGCCGGGATGGTCGAGCTGCTCGAGCCCTGGCGGCCCCACCGCGCGCACGTCGTCCGGCTCGTGGAGCTGTCGGGTGTCGCGAAGCCGCGCTTCGGACCGCGGCTCGCGGTGCAGGACCACCGGGCGCACTAGCGCCGGAGCACGAACCCCTCGGGGTCGCGCAGGTCCCGCTCGGCGGGGGGCGCCGCGGGGTGGCCGACCGCGATCACGCCGAGCGGCTCGCCGTCCACGTCGAGCACCTCCCGCACCACGTCGGGGCAGAAGAGCGCGCTGCTCACCCACGCGCTGCCGAGCCCCTCGACCGCCAGCTGCACCAGCAGGTTCTGCACCGCGGCGCCGCCGGCGACGACGAACATCCGCTCCTCCGCGGCGCTGCGCCGCGGGTCCGGGTAGGCGTGCGCCCCGGTGCGGTCGAGCAGCGGCACCACCAGGTACGGCGCCTGCCGCAGGACGTCGCCGCGCGCCAGCCGGCGGGCGACCTGCTCCTCGGTGAAGCCGTCGGCGCGCAGGTCGGCCTGCCACTGGGCGCGCATCGCGTCGAGCAGCTGCTCGCGGCGCTCGTGGACGACCACGAACCGCCACGGCGTCGTGTGGTGCGGCGCGGGCGCGGTGACGGCGGCGGCCACCGCGCGCAGCACCGCGGCCTCGTCGACCGGCTCGGCCGTGAACGAGCGCACCGTCCGGCGCAGCGACAGCGTCGTGCGGTGCGCCTCGTCGGTGCCCAGCCGGAACAGGTCCAGCGAGGCGTCGCGCAGCAGCGCCCGGCCGTCCTTGCCGTCGTCGGCGAGGTCCCAGCCGCGGACCACCGCGGCGGCCACGCCGTCGGCCTTGCCCTTCACCAGCTCGGCCGCGCCCGCGAGCTCGTCGGCCACGGCGATCTCGGTCACCTCGAGCACCTGGCCGAAGGAGTCGGTCGTGCCGCGGGCGTCGCGCACCGGCGCCAGCCCGGCCACCCCGATCGCCTGGTCGGTCTGCCCGACCCGCCACGGCCGTCCCATGGTGTCGCTGACGACGACCGCCAGCCGGCGACCGGTGAGCCGCTCCAGGTCGGTGCGCAGCCGCGCTGCGGACGCGTCGGGATCCGCCGGCAGCAGGGCGATCTCGTCGCCCTGGACGTTGCTCGCGTCCACCCCGGCCGCGGCCAGCACGAAGCCGTGGTGGGTCTCGGCGATGGTGGTGGTGCCGCGCCGGGCGACCACCCGCCGGGTCTCCGCGTCGACCGCCTTCAGCCGCGCCTGCTCGCGGTCCTCGCCCGCCGGCAGCAGCCGTCCCTCGGCCTTGCTCACCACCTTGCTCGTCACGACGACGACGTCGCCGTCCTCGTACGCGAAGGCCGCTGCGAGCAGTGCCGCGAGGTCGTCGCCCGGACGCACCTCGGGCAGACCGGGGACGGGGTGGACCTCAAGCACCCGCGAGCTCCAGGGCCGCGCGGGCCATGGCTGCCGTGGCCTCGAGGTCGGTCATGAGCAGCGGTACGGCGCGCACCTCCACGCCGGGGACCGTCGTACCCGCGTCTGCGGTGTCGACGAGCCAGCCGTCGAGCAGGTCGGCGCCGTAGTGGCGGCCGACCGCCTCCGCGGACGTCTCCACCCCGATCGCCTCGAGGCAGGCGTCCGCCATGCCGCGCACGGGTGCGCCACCGATGATCGGCGACAGGCCCACCACGCGCTGCGCCTCCAGCGCCTCACGGACCCCCTTCACCTGCAGCACCGTGCCGATGCTGACGACCGGGTTGGACGGGGGGAGCAGCACCACGTCGGCGGCCTCGATCGCCTCGAGCACGCCCGGTGCGGGGAGCAGCTCGCCGTGGTGCACCAGGGTGATCGACTCGGCCGGCACGGCGGCGCGGTGCTTGATCCACCACTCCTGGAAGTGGATGGCCCGCCGTACCCCGTCGACCGTCACGGTCACGTGCGTCTCGGCCTGGCCGTCGCTCATCGGCAGCAGCGTCACGCCCGGCTGCCAGCGCTCGCACAGCGACGCGGTCGCCTCCGACAGCGTCATCCCGCCGAGCATGAGCTGGGTGCGCCGCAGGTGCGTCGCGAGGTCGCGGTCACCCAGGCCGAACCAGGCGGTGGGGGAGCCGTACGCCGCCAGCTCCTCCTTCGCGCGCCAGCTCTCGTCGAGCCGGCCCCAGCCGCGCTCGTCGTCGATGCCGCCGCCGAGGGTGTACATGAGCGTGTCGAGGTCGGGGCAGATCCGCAGCCCGTAGAGGGTCGTGTCGTCGCCGGTGTTGGCGATGACGGTGACGTCCGCGTCGGGCACGGCGGCCTTGAGACCGCGCAGGAACCGGGCCCCGCCGATGCCCCCCGCCAGGGCCGTGATGCGCATCCCCTCATCCTCGCAGCCGGACCGCTCCGTACCCTCGGGGGATGGTCGAGCTCCCCGGCATGCGGCGTGCCCTCGCGCGCGCCCGTGACGGCAAGGCGCTCGACCGCGACGAGGCCACGACGCTGCTGCAGGCCCGGGGCGCCGACCTCGCCGAGCTGTGCGCCGCCGCGGCCCGCGTGCGCGACCAGGGCCTGCTCGACGCCGGGCGCCCGGGCACCGTCACCTACTCCCGCAAGGTGTTCATCCCGCTCACCCGGCTGTGCCGCGACCGCTGTCACTACTGCACCTTCGCGACCAGCCCGGCGAAGCTGCCCGCGCCGTACCTGTCGCTCGACGAGGTCCTCGACATCGCCCGCCGCGG
>DATJGA010000025.1:0-5326 GCA_035495395.1 Mycobacteriales bacterium
ACCAGCGCGTCGTCCCAGGGCAGCCCGGCACGGGCGAAGGCCACCTGCGCGCTGGACCTCCGCGACCCGGTCGACGGCGGCCAGCGCGACGACCACGACGCGCGGCCCGCGGACGACGGCGGCCCGGACGATGTCCGCCACCGCCTCACCCCCGCCACCGACGAAGACCGCGTCCGGGTCGGGGAGGCCGACCAGGGCCTCGGGAGCGGTGCCGGGCACGACGAGCACGTCCACGCCGAAGCTCGCGACGTTGGCCTCGAGGTGCTCCAGCGGCCCCTGCTCGACGGCGACGACCGCTGCGCCGAACCGGGCGCACTCGACGGCGACCGAGCCGCTGCCCGCGCCGATGTCCCACACCAGGTCGCCGAGCCGCGGCCCGAGCCGGGCCAGCACGAGCGCCCGCACCTCGGCCTTGGTGAGCATCGCGTCGCGGTGGCTGAAGGCGTCCTCGGGCAGCGCCCACTCCCCGGG
This sequence comes from Mycobacteriales bacterium, assembly GCA_035495395.1. GTDB lineage: Bacteria > Actinomycetota > Actinomycetes > Mycobacteriales > SCTD01 > RYN-111. Next base: position 472 of record DATJGA010000025.1, read on the forward strand.
CTGCTCGCGGCCGGCCAGCCAGCCCATGCCGGGCCGCACCGCGCGGGTGCGGTCGACGACGAGCACCACGTTCGGCTCGTGCCAGGCCTGCTGCGCCGCGTCCGTGGGCGAGACCCACCGGCAGCTCTCGTCCGGGGTGCCCAGCCGCTCGGCGACGAACAGCCCGCGCTCCCAGCCGACCAGCCCTGCGCCCAGCACGTCCGGCCCCGAGTCGGGGCCGGTGAGCACCGCGACCTTGGGGTGCGCGCGGCAGACGTTGAGGGCCGGCCGGGCGCTGCGGCCGTGCGCGCTCACGACCAGCGCGTCGTCCCAGGGCAGCCCGGCACGGGCGAAGGCCACCTGCGCGCTGGACAGCGCGGGCACCACCTCGACCTCGTCGGTGAGCTCGCGCAGCCGCCGTACCGGCCCGAACAGGCCGGGATCGCCGCTGGCCAGCACGACGCCGTCGCCGTCCAGCGCGAGCAGCGCCTGCAGGTCCTCGCTGATGCTCGACCAGACCCGGGTGGGGGTCCCCTCGGGCAGCGACGCCAGGTGCCGCGCGCCGCCGACGACCAGCTCCGCCCCCTTCACCCGGGCCTGCGCCTCCGGGGAGAGCTCGGCCCCGTCGTACCCGAGGACGGTGATCACGCCGCCACCCACTCGGGTCGGGTCGCGGCCACGATGTGCCGACCCGAGAAGTCGACCATCGCGACCTCGGCGTCGAGCGCCCCCTCGGTGAACCGCTGCAGCACGTCCTGCACCTGCGCGCAGAGCCGGTCGCCCGCGACTCGCAGCACGCCGGCCTGCTCCCAGATCTCGTACGCGTGCCGGGCCGTGTTCGCCTGCAGCACAAGGGAAGACGTGCCCTCGTCGTACGCCGCGATCACGTCCAGCGGCACCTTGCTGCGGGTGTAGTGGGTCATCAGCACGCCGCCCGCCAGCTTGGTGAGCTTGCCGACCATGCCGACGAACACGACGTGCCGCAGCCCCTCCTCGACGGCCTTGCGCAGCGCGGCGCCCGTGAAGTCGCCGACCTCGACGAAGCACGTCTCCGGCAGCTCCGGGAGCATCGCCATCGCGCCCTTCTCGGTGCGCCCGCCGGTGCACAGCACGAGGGTGTCGAGCCCCTGGGCCGCCATCACGCTGACGGCCTGCACGACCGAGGCGCGCCACGACTCGGTGGAGAACGGCCGCACGATGCCGCTGGTGCCGAGGATCGAGATGCCGCCCAGGATCCCCAGCCGCGCGTTGGTCGTCTTCTTCGCGCGCTTCTCCCCGTCGGGGACGGCGATCACCACCCGCAGCCCGCGGTCGGTCACCTCGCGGACGGCCTGCGTGATCATCTCGCGCGGCACCGGGTTGATGGCCGGGCCGCCGACCTCGAGGCCGAGCCCGGGCTTGGTCACCACGCCGACGCCCACGCCTCCCTCGAGCACCAGCTCCTCGGCCCACGACACGGTGACGGTCAGCTCGGCGCCGTGCGTGACGTCGGGGTCGTCCCCGGCGTCCTTGACCACGACCGCAGTGGCCCGGTCCGGTGCGACCTCGCAGCGCTCGACGGCGAAGGAGACCCGCTGGCCGCTGGGCAGCGCCACGTCGACGTCGGTCACGGGCCGCTGGTCCCGCAGCGCCAGCGCCGCGGCCTTGGCGGCGGCGGACGAGCAGGTGCCCGTCGTCCACCCCGACCGGAGCGGGCCCTTGCGGACCTTCGCCGTCCGCGGCAGGTCCGGCTCGCGCAGCTCGCTCACCTGGCTGCCCTCAGGGCAGCGCGGGCCTCCTGCGACTCCACCTTGCGGTGCTCGTGGAAGTGACCGGGGTGGTAGAGGTGCGAGCGCGTGCCGCCGGCTCCGAGCGCGGGACCCACGAGCACCAGCGTGTGCTTGTAGAGCTTGTGCTCCTTGACCCGCTCGGCGAGATCGCCGAGGCGGCACTCGAAGACGAGCTCGTCCGGCCAGGTCGCGGCGTACGCGACGACGCAGGGGGTGTCCTCGTCGTACGCGCCGGCGAGCAGCTCGGCCTGCAGGTGCTTCGTCCGCGCCGCGCTGAGGAACAGCGCCATCGTCGTGCCGTGCTGCGCGAACGCGCGCACCGTCTCCCGTGGCGGCATCGGGGTCTTGCCGCCCTCGAGCCGGGTGAGCACCACCGACTGCGCGACCTCGGGGATGGTGAGCTCGCGCTGCACGAGCGCGGCGACCGCGCTGAAGCTGCTCACCCCGGGGACCACCTCGGTCTGCAGCCCCAGCCGGTGGCACAGCTCCATCTGCTCCTGGGTGCCGCCCCACAGCGCCGGGTCGCCGGAGTGCACCCGGGCGATCCGCAGGCCCTCCCGCGCGGCACGCTCGTAGTGCGACGTGATGCCCTCGAGCGAGTGCTCGGCGGAGTTCACGACGACCGCGTCGGGCCGGGCGTGCTGCAGGACGTCCTCGTGCACCAGCGACGCCGCCCAGATGACGATGTCCGCCTCGGCGATGCGCTGCGCACCGCGCAGGGTGATGAGGTCCGCGGCACCGGGTCCGGCACCGACGAAGCTGACGAGCCCGGTCACAGCTTGCTCCCCCGGCCGGTGCGCGGCGCCGGCGCGATGACCGTCGACAGGTACGGCGCGGGCCCGTCGGGCAGCGCGCCGATCTGCTCGTCGGGGAGCCCGAGGGCGGCGCCGAAGACCGCGGTGTGCAGCCGGCCGTGCAGGGCCAGCACCCGGCGTACCTCCGCCATCTGCCGGCCGCCCTTGTAGGCGACGACGGAGTCGAAGCTGCGGAGCGCCTCCTCGAAGGCCGTGATGCCGGCGGTGAGCGGCAGCAGCGCGAGCGACTCGGTGCCCTCGCACAGCACGGTGCCGGACCGGGCCGCGAGGTCCTGCATCGCGGTGATGCCGGGGACGGTGTCGACCTCGACGTCCGGCAGCTGCTCGCGCACGACGTCGGCGAGGTAGGTGAACGTGCTGTAGACGTTCGGGTCGCCGATCGTGGCGAACGCGACGGATCCCTTGTCCTGCAGGGCGTCTGCCACGACGTCGGCGGCGGCGACCCAGGCGCTCTCCCGCTCCGGCGTCACCCCGCCGCGGTCGTCGAGGGCGAACACCAGCCGCTGCACCCGGTCGTGGGTGACGTGCGCGCGCACCGTCGCCTCGGCCCGGCCGACCTCGTCCGCGGACATGACCGGTACGACGACCAGCGCCGCCTCCTGGAGCACCCGCACCGCCTTCACGGTGACGAGCTCGGGATCGCCCGGGCCCATGCCGACACCTGTGAGCCTCATACCGGGACAACCTCCCGGGTGGCCGCCGCGACGAGCCCGGTGGCGAGCGACGGGACGCCGGCGGGGTGCAGGTGCAGGTACGACGCGACCGTGCCCCCGACAGCGAAGCCCTCGGGCTCGCCGTCGAGCAGCCAGGCGGGACGCCGGCCGGCGCGCGGCTCGACGACCGTGCGGTGGAACTCGTGCCCGTGCACCCGGGTGCCCTCGGGCGCGACCACGGTGTCGGCAGGGGCGACGGCCTCGCGGTAGCCGAGGGCGAGCCGCTCGGTCATCCGCGCCGCGGCCGGCAGGTGCCCGACCATCGGCCGGCCGTCGAGCTGCTCGCAGAGCACCAGGAGCCCGGCGCACTCGGCGTACGTCGGCCGCCCGGCCGCGACGTGCGCGCGGACCGCGGCGAGGAAGCGGGCGTTGGCCGAGAGCTGGTCGACGTACACCTCCGGGAAGCCGCCCGGCAGCACGAGCGCAGCGGTGCCCGGTGGCAGGCCCTCGTCGCGCAGCGGGTCGACGACCGCGACGTCGGCGCCGGCCGCCATGAGGCACTCGACGGTCTCGGCGTAGGCGAAGGTGAACGCCGGACCGCCCGCGAGGGCGACGACCGGCCGGGCCGCCACCTCCTCGGTCGGCGGTGTCCAGGGGACCGCGCCGAGATCGCCTGCGCTGCGGGCGATCTCGAGGACCCCGTCCAGGTCGCAGCTCGTCGTGACGAGGGACGCGAGCCGGTCCACCGCCGCGACGGCCTCCGGCGCGCGCTCGGCGACCGGGACCAGCCCGAGGTGCCGCGACGGCGTCTCCACCGCGGCGTCCCGGCGGATCGCGCCGAGCACCCGGAAGCGCGGCGCGAGCGATTCGCGCAGCACCTGCTCGTGCCGGTCGCTCGCGACGCGGTTGAGGATCACCCCGGCCACCCGCACCGCCGGGTCGAAGCTGTCGAAGCCGTGCACGAGGGCCGCGACGGACCGCGACTGCGACGAGGCGTCGACGACGAGCACGACCGGCGCGCCCAGGAGGGTCGCGACGTGCGCGGTGGACCCGAACGAGGTGGAGCCGCGACCGTCGTACAGGCCCATGACGCCCTCGATGACGGCGACGTCCGCCCCGGCCGCGCCGTGCAGCAGCAAGGGCGCGATGCGCTGCACCCCGACGAGCACCGGGTCGAGGTTGCGCCCGGGGCGCCCGGTGGCGAGGCCGTGGTAGCCGGGGTCGATGTAGTCGGGACCGACCTTGTGCGGCGAGACGACCAGCCCGCGCGCCCGCAGCGCGGCCATGAGGCCGGTGGCGACGGTCGTCTTGCCGGCCCCGCTGGACGGTGCGGCGACGACGACCCGCGGGAGGCTCACCACTCGATCCCCCGCTGGCCCTTCTGCCCCGCGTCCATGGGGTGCTTGACCTTGCGGGTCTCCATGACGAGGTCGGCCGCCTCGACCAGCCGCGGGTCGGCGTCGCGCCCGGTGATGACCACGTGCTGCGTGCCGGGGCGGTCCTTCAAGGTCGCGACGACGTCGTCGACGGAGACCCAGCCCCACTTCATCGGGTAGGTGAACTCGTCGAGCACGTAGAAGTCGTAGGTCTGCGCGGCGAGGTCGCGCTTGACCTGCTCCCAGCCCTCGAGGGCGTTGGC
>DATJGA010000026.1:0-5168 GCA_035495395.1 Mycobacteriales bacterium
CCGGCGCGCGGAGTACCCGTGGCTGGTGGCGATGGTCGCCTACACCGCGTTCAGCCTGACCCTCATCGCGCAGCCCCTCACCCAGGAGAGCAACAGCGCGACCACGGTGGAGCACGGGCACGAGGGAGGAGGAAGCTGCTCGCGGCACTGGCCGTCGTCACGCTGGGCTGGCTGGCCAGCCCGTCCGGCGTACCCGTGTACGACGGGGTGGGTGCCCCGGACGAGCCCTACAAGTACGTCGGCCGGAGCAACGCGCCCGCCGCCAGCATCTCGGCGAGCACGCCGGTGTCGAGCGGGGTCAGCGGCAGCCTGAGCGCGCGCAGCGCCGAGAGCGGCCCCCAGGTGCTCGTCGACCTCGGCTCCGGGGCGTTCGCCGCCTCGACGCCGAGCGTCACGCTGACGGTGACCGCGGTCGCCGGGGACGGCACCGACGTGCCGCAGGGCCGGATCGACGGCAACGTCTACCGCGTCACCGCCTCGACGGGCGCGCGGCTGCTGCCGTCGGCGCAGGGGTTCCTCTTCCTGCGCGCCGCGGTCATGACGAAGCCGAACCCGGTCGTGGTGCACCGCGCGACCGCGAGCGACCCGTGGGTGAAGGTGAAGACCGTGCGGGCCGGCCAGGACATCCTCAGCACGCCGTTCCGCGCGCTCGGCGACTACGCCGTCGTCCGGGTCCCCGGCGCCAAGCCGCTGTCGCAGTCCGGCGGGCTGAGCACGGGTCGGCTGCTTGTGCTGGGCGGCGGGGTGCTCCTGCTCGTCGTCGTGACGGTCGTCATCCTCCGTCGACCGGCGCGCGACGTCAGCTGACCTGGACGGTGCGGCCCTCCCGCGCGGAGGCGTAGGCCGCCTCGACCACCGCCACCGCGGCCCGGCCGTCGTGCCCGTCCGGCGGCAGCGCGCGGCCGGCCTCGACGGCGGCGGCGAAGACCCCCTGCACGGTGTCCGTGTACCCCTCGAGGTCCAGCAGCCGCTCGCCCTCGCCGTCCTGCAGCCGCGCCTCGGTCCCGGTCACGAGCAGCCGGCCGGCGTCGCCCACGACGGTGAGCCCGAAGTCCGCTGCGGGCGCGCGCCAGCCGGCGTGCAGCGACCCGACGACGCCCTTGCGGGTGTCGAGCAGCAGCAGCCCGTCCTCCTCGACGCCGTCCCGGCCGCCGGCGAGCGTGGCCGCCACGGACGTGACGTCGTCGTCGAGCACGAACCGGATGCTGTCGACCAGGTGCACCCCGAGGTCGAGCAGCGCCCCCCCGCCCGCGAGCTCGCGGTCGAGGAACCAGGTCGCCTCCGGCGCCCACGCGAGCGGTCCCCCGTGGCAGAACACCGCCCGTACGGCGGTCACCCCGCCGACGTCGCCGCGCCGCACCGCGTCCCGGGCAGCGGCGATGGACGGGGTGAACCGCGCGTTGTGCGCGGTCATCACCACCACGCCGCGGGCCGCGGCCGCGGACAGCACCGCGTCCGCCGAGGCGACGTCGACGGTGAACGGCTTCTCCACCAGCACGTGCTTGCCGGCCTCGACGGCGGCGAGCGCCTGCGGGCCGTGCAGCGCGTTGGGCGTGCTGATGACGACCGCGTCGACGTCGTCCCGCCCGAGCAGCGCGGCCCACTCCGGCACGACCTCGCCGGTGCCGGCGTCGGCCGCCGCCGCCTCGGCGGAGGCGGTGGTCCGGCTCCAGAACGCCGTCAGGGAGGCGCCGACCGCCTGCAGCGCCGGGATGTGCGACCGGCGCGCGATGGCGCCGCAGCCGAGCAGCCCGACCCTCACCCGAGCACCGCCGCGGTGACCTTCGCGACGGCCGCGGCGACGTCCTGGACGTCCGCGTGCGAGTACCCCGGCCCGATCGCGACCGCGGCCGCCCGGGCCGCGAGGTCCTCGGCGCGCGGGCACATCCCGGGCCGGTACGTCACCGGCACCGGGTGCCGCGCCCAGGGCGAGCGCGAGGGCGTGACGGCCAGCTGCTGCGCGAGGGCCGCGTTCGCGTAGACCGGCTGCCCGCCGTACAGGGTGGCGGAGGGGATGCCCTCGGCGAGCAGCGCGGCGACGAAGCGCTGCGCGTGGTCGGCGGAGGGCAGGTACCAGATCGCGCTCGACCCGCCGTCGCCCGCCGGGTCGGGGCAGGACCGCAGCACCCGGTCCGGGTGGTCGCCCACCAGCGCCAGCAGCCGCTCCTTGGCGGCGCGCATCCGGGCCACGATCCCGGGCAGGCGACCGAGCTGCACGCCGGCGATCGCGCCGGAGACCTCGTTCATCCGCAGGTTCTCACCGACGAAGGGCGCCCCGTCGCCTCGCGCACCGCGAGCCGTGACGAACTGCCCGCCCTGGTCGGTGTAGCGCGCCGCCCGGACCGCCAGCTCGGGGTCGCTCGTCACGACCACGCCGCCCTCGCCAGCGGTGATGTTCTTCTCCAGCTGCAGCGAGAACGCCCCCAGGTCGCCGAGGGTGCCGGCGGCTCTCCCGCGGTACGTCGCGCCCATGGCCTGGCAGGCGTCCTCGAGCACCGGTACGCCGGCCCCGCGGGCGACGTCGAGGACGCCGGCCATGTCGCAGACGACGTTCTCGAGGTGCACCGGGACGACCGCGGCGGTGCGCGGGGAGAGCACCGCGCGCAGCGCGTCGGGGTCCAGCCCGAGGGAGTCGTCGAGGTCGCAGAACACCGGCACCGCACCCGCGACGACGACCGCGTTGGCGGTGGCGACGAACGTCACCGCCGGCACCACCACCTCGTCGCCCGGCCCGACGCCGAGCGCGGCGAGCGAGGCGGTGAGGGCCGCCGTACCGCTGGACGTGGCGAGGGCGTGCGGCACGCCGAGCTGCTGCTCGACGCCGCGCTCGAACGCCTCGACCGTGCCCTGCAGGTCGGGCCCGTAGTACCGGAACAGCGACTGGCTCTTGAGCACGGCCGCGACCGCGGACTGCTCCTCCTCGCCGATGAGGGACGCACCGCGGCGGTGGTCGAGCGGGCGGGCGCGGACGGGGGTACCGCCGTCGAGGGCGAGGGTCTCACTGGGCACGCCCAGACTCTCCCGCACCGTCAGCGCAGGAACCAGCCCACCAGGTCTGCCCCGACGTGCGTCACGACCGGCGCGGCCGCCGTACCGGCCTCCAGCCGCAGGCCGCCGAGCACGACGCCGACGGCCAGGTCCAGGGGCACCGCGCCCCAGCCGTACATGGGGACGTGCAGCAGCGCGAAGGCGAGCGCGCTCACCGCGACCGCCACCCTCGGGCGCGGCACCGCGTCGAACAGCGTCCCGCGCAGGAACACCTCCTCCACGCCGGCCACGACGACGACGGCGAGCGCCCACGGCAGGAAGCCGGTCGCGTCGTGCAGCGGCTTGACGGCGACCGCCTGCGCGAGCCCGACCGGCAGGCACACCACAACCACGCCGAGCAGGCCGAGGCCCAGCGCGTGCCAGGTGACGGGCACCCGGGTGCGGGCGGCGACCGAGAGCACCAGCAGGCAGGCCGCGAACACCAGGCCGGCCGGCACCGAGCGCGCCACGTCCTCCCCGCCGACGAGCACCCGCAGCCCCACCGCCAGCGCGAGCCCGGCAAGCAGGACGAGCGCCCTCACGCGCCGGCTCGGAGCCGGACCACCACCACGGCGACGAGGAGCAGCACCACCACGCCGCCCACGAGGTACGGCGTGCGCGAGCCGTGGTGCGCCGGCGCCACGACGGCGAACGCGAGCGCGTACTGACCCGGCCCGCGGAAGTCGGAGACGTACACGTCCTGCCCGCCGCGCGCGGTGTCCAGGGCCTGCCACGGCTGCCCCGCCGCCGCGCGGTGCTCCATCTTCGGGGGTGGCTGCTTCGCCGACGTCGCCCGCAGGTAGAGCGTCGCCAGCGCGGCCTGCGGGGTGAGCGTCACCGGGCCCTGTCCGGTCATCGTCACGTCGTAGACGTTGCCGTCGATGCGCGCCCCCGCCGGCTGGTCCGCGGGCGCGCGGGGCGTGGCCTCGACGACCAGCCTCGTCCCGCCGGTCGCGACCGCGCGCGGCGGGACGAACAGCGAGAACTGCGGGCCGCTCTCGGCGGTCGCCAGCGTCATGCCGTCGGTGGCGACGCCGCCGGTCACCGGGCTCGTCGCCCGGGCGGTGGTCGGCGCCGCGGTCTTCTTCGCGCCGGAGGGCGGCGCGACGTAGCGGTACGGCTCGTCGGGGGCGCCGATCCCGTCGTACACGGGGACGGCGGCCGGGCTGAGCAGCCGACCGAGCGCCACCAGCAGCAGGGCTGCGAGAAGGCGACGCCTCACTTGCCGCGGCGGCGCTTGCGACGGCGCTTGAGCAGCAGCAGGCCGAGCACCGCGGCGCTGCCGGCGGCGACGTGCTCCCGCTTGATCGGCACGCCCGGCTGCGGCTCGGGCAGCGAGAGCGTCGCCGCGTGGGGCGAGGCCCACGAGCGCTCCGCCGGCGGGGCCGACGGCGCGGAGGTGCTGCGCGCCGGCGGCGGCTTGGCCACCACCGCCTTCTTGGCGGGGGCCTTCTTCGCCGGAGCGGGGGCCTTCTTCGCCGGCGCCTTCTTGACCGGGGCCGCGGCCTTCTTGGGCGGCGCCTTCTTGGCCGGTGCCTTCTTCGCGGGAGCCTTGTCGGGCCCCGTGCTGCCGTCCGCGTCCACCACCAGCTCGCTCCTCGCTCGTCGTGCGTGCCCCCCGATCATCGCGCACCCCCGGGGATGGTCGCGGCCGCCCCCCTGGGGCATGGTGGGGGGAGCACCTCACGCCACGGAGGGTCGCGATGTCCCTGATGGAAGCCCGTCCCCTGTCGCTCACCGAGCGGTTCGCGGCCTCGCGCGCCCTCACGGAGCGGCTGGCCGGCCTGCTGTCGGCCGAGGACCAGACGGCGCAGTCGATGCCGGACGCGTCGCCGACGAAGTGGCACCGCGCGCACACCTCGTGGTTCTACGAGGAGTTCGTGCTCGGCCAGGACGAGGGGTACGAGCCGTACGACGCCACCTTCCGCTACCTGTTCAACAGCTACTACGAGGCGGTCGGCCCGCGGCACCCGCGGCCCGAGCGCGGTCTCGTCACGCGCCCCGGGGTGGCCGAGGTCTCGTCGTACCGGGTGCACGTGGAGCGGGCCGTGACGCTGCTGCTGGCGGGCAGCCCCGCCGCGGCGCTGCGCGAGCTCGTCGAGCTCGGCATCAACCACGAGCAGCAGCACCAGGAGCTGCTC
>DATJGA010000027.1:0-6082 GCA_035495395.1 Mycobacteriales bacterium
GAGCAGCCGGAGGCGCTGGGCACGGCGGGCGCGGTGGGGCAGCTGCGGGAGTGGCTGGCCGGCCGCGACCTGCTGGTCGTCAACGCGGACGCCTTCTACGCCCCCGAGCCGTCGTTGTCCTCCTTCGTCGCGGACTGGGACCACGCCCGGCCGCGGCTGCTCGTCGTACCCGACGCCGAGCGTCCCGACTTCGAGGGCCGCTGGCGCTTCGCCGGCGTCTCGCTGCTGCCGGGCGCCGTGGCGGACGGGCTGCCGGCCGAGCCGTCCGGGCTGTACGAGGCGGTGTGGTCGCAGGTGCCGGTCGAGCTGGTCCCGACCGACGTCACGCTGGTCGACTGCGGTACGCCGGACGACCTGGCCCGCGCCCGCGCTCTCGCCTAGGCCGACAGGACCGGGAGCCGGGCGAGGTCGAGCGCCTGGGTGATGGTGAGCGAGCGACCGGCCGCGTCGGCCCGCTCCGCGTCCTCGGCGGACAGCGCCTCCCGGGCGGTGTCGACGTACGTCCGGCCCGGCGTCTCGTCCGAGTAGACGTTGACGATGCCCTCCTCGTGGGCGTAGACCTCCGCCGCCGCAGCGATCCGGACCGCGTTGGCGGGACGCCCCTCGACGGCCTCGACCGCCGCCAGCCCGATGAGCGAGAGGCCGACCCCGCGCACGCTGGCGACGTCGGTGTAGGCCTGCGCCGACTCGAGGAAGTACCAGCGCGCGAGGTGGGGGTCCGCGGCCTGGAGCTGGGTCCACGCCGTCTCGCTGAGGATGCGCGCCTCCTCGGCGCGGTCGCCGATCGCCTCGAAGGCGGCGAGGGACCGCGCGTAGAGGTCGAGGGCGCTCGGCAGGTCGCCGGCGGCCGCCGCCAGCTGGGCCAGCCCGCCCAGGGAGAGGCCGGCTCCCTCCTCGTCGCCGAGCCGCTGCTGGATGGCCAGCGCCTCGCCGTACCGCTCACGGGCGAGCTCGCTGTCGCCGAGCAGCGCGTGCAGGATGCCGGCGATGGTGGAGCAGAAGGCCTCGGCCCAGGGGAAGCCGATCGCGCGGCTGCGCTCGATGCCGGCGGCGGTGGCGTCGAGCCCGGCGGGCGCGTCGGGGCCGATGCGACCGAGCCCGCGGCAGAAGCCGAGCAGGCACAGCGCCCGGTCGGCGCCGAGCTGCGTCGCCATGCGGTGCGCCTCGTCCCACTCCGCGTTCGCGCGGTCGAGCAGGCCGAGCATCCACGACGCCAACCCGGCCGTGAGGAGCGCACCGACCCGGCCGCGACTCGGTGCGCCGACCGGGTCGGTCTCGAGGAACTCGTTCGAGTAGTCGCGGGCGGTGAGGTTCTTCCCCCGGAGGTGCCAGTACATGAGGAGGTCCCCGGTGATCTGCATCCCGGTCTCCCGAGCGGCAGCCGAGCCGGACCGGGCGGCCCGGAGCAGGGTGTCGAGCGCGGTGAGGACGTTGCCCTCGTCGGCGACACCTCGTCGCAGGGACCTGACCTGGTCGGCGCCCTCGATCCCGTCGCGCAGCTGCTCGGCGAGCACCGCGTAGCGCTGCGCGTGCGCGAGCGCGACCCGCTCCTGCTCGTCCGCCGCCTCCAGGCGCTCCCGCGCGTACTCCTGGATCGTCTGGAGCATGCGCAGCCGGTCGCCCGAGGCGTCGACCTGGACGAGGCCCTTCTCGACCAGCGACTCGACCTCGTCGAGCAGGCTCTCGCCGGGCTCCGCGCAGACGGCCTCGAGGTCCTCGACGGTGCAGCCGCCGGTGAACACGGCCATCCGCCGGAAGAGCCGCTGCTCGGGCTCGGTGAGCAGGGAGTGGCTCCAGTCGATCGTCGCCCGCAGCGTCTGGTGCCGCGCGTGGCTGTCCCGCCGCCCCGTCGTCAGCACGTCGAGCGCGTGGCCCAGGCGTTCGACGAGCGACTCCGGCGAGAGCAGGCGCAGCCGGGCCGCCGCCAGCTCGAGGGCGAGTGGCAGGCCGTCGAGCCGCCGGCAGACCGCCGCGACAGCCGGCGCGTTGTCGGCGGTCAGCTCGAACGCGCTCTTGCTCGACCGGGCCCGCTCGACGAACAGCGCGATCGCCGGGTAGCTCAGGAGCGTCTCGACGTCCTCGGGTCCGGACGGCGCCGGCAGCGCGAGCGGGCTGAGCGCGTACTCGTGCTCGGCGGCGAGTCGCAGCGGGGCCCGGCTCGTCGTCACCACGTGCAGGGCCGGGCACCGGTCCAGCAGCCACGCGACGTGCGGCGCCGCAGCCACCAGCTGCTCGAGGTTGTCCAGCAGCAGGAGGGCCTTGGCGTCACCGATCAGCAGCGCAAGGCCCTCGGCCATGGTGCGCTCCTCGGCCTCCTTCACTCCGAGCGCCTCGGCCAGTGCCGGGAGGAAGCCCTCGGGCGACGAGACGTCCGCCAGGGCGACGAACGCGACACCGTCGTCGAACGACGGCCGCAGCGCGTGGCCCAGCTCGACGAGGAGGCTGGTCTTCCCGACGCCCCCCGGTCCGGTGACGGTGACGAGCCGGTGCGCCCGGGCCAGCGCGGTCAGCGCCTCGAGGTCCTCGGCGCGGCCCAGCAGCGGACCGGTCGACCCGGGGAGGTCGTCGGGCAGCCCGGTGAGCCGCTCGCCCTTCCCGTCGAGCGCACCGGCGTCCGGGACGACGATCGCGTCGGCCGCGACGGCGTACAGCTCGAAGGGGCGACCGACGTTCTTGAGCTTGAAGCGCCCGAGCGCGACCAGCTCGACGTCGCCGCGGTTGCCGATCTGCTCGAAGGCGGAGTCGGAGAGCATGACGCCGCCCGGCACCGCGAAGGACTCGATCCGCGCCGCGATGTTGACCGCGACGCCGGTGAGCCGCTCCGGCTCGACGATGACCTCTCCGACGTGGATGCCGATGCGCACCGGGACGTCCAGCGCGAGGAGCCGGCGCTGGACCTCGACCCCGGCCTGCACCGCGGCGAGGGCGCTCGGGAACATGCTCATGCTGCCGTCGCCGAGCCGCTGCACGATCGTCCCGTCGAGGGCGTCGTGCTGCTGCTCCAGGGCGCTCCAGTACTGGTCGCGCTTGGTCACCGCGGCGTCCTCGTCGGCCTGCACCAGCGCCGTGTAGCCGACCATGTCGGTGAACATCACGGCCGCGAGACGACGGTCGGTCCCCTCGCCCATGGCGCCTCCCGCGGAGGCGCTCGCTCCGACCACGCCCCCGGGCCCGGAGCGTACGCGCTCCCGCCGGTGCGCGAGGGTCGTCTCGGGAACGCGGCCCGCGGAGCGGCTTAGGGTGGGCCGATGGGATCGGTCAAGCAGGTCCAGGTCACCTTCGACTGCGCCGAGCCGGAGCGCGTCGCGCGCTTCTGGTGCGAGGTGCTCGGGTACGTCGTACCGCCGCCGCCTGAGGGGTTCGCCGACTGGGCGGAGTTCGACCGCTCGCTGCCGGCCGAGCACCAGGGCACCGCGTTCGCCTGCGTCGACCCGACAGGCGCGGGTCCGCGGCTGTTCTTCCAGCGCGTGCCCGAGGGCAAGGTCGTCAAGAACCGGGTGCACCTCGACGTGCGCGTCGGCACCGGGCTCGTGGGCGACGAGCGGGTGGCCGCCCTCGAGGCCGAGTGCGCGCGGCTGGTCGCGCTCGGGGCGGCGCGCGTGCAGCTCCTGCGCGCCGACGGCATCAACGAGTCGTGCCTCGTCATGCAGGACGTCGAGGGCAACGAGTTCTGCCTCGACTGAGGACGGTGCCGGGCTAGGACGCGAGGAAGCGCTCGACGTCGGCGGCGTCGCGGTCGAGCGCCGCCCGCACCGTCGCGGGCAGCGGTGCGAACGGCTCCAGCACCACCCGGCCCCGCGGCAGCGCCCAGGTCCCGACCGCCTTCCCTCGTACGAGCGCGATCGGCTTGAAGACCCCGTTCCGCGTCACGACGTCGGCGCTCCCCGCGAGCACGAGGTCCCGCGACGCCCAGCCCATGAGGACCTCGTCGAAGGCGCCCAGCAGCACCGGCGGGGGCAGCGGCGCCGCCTCGACCGCACGCACCCGAGCACCGGCGACGCCCGTGCGCGCGTCCCCCAGGCCGATGCCTGCCCACCGCGCCAGGTCCCGCTCGTCCGCGGGCGCGTGCGAGAGCAGGTACCGCCGCGCCAGCTCGACCAGCGCTTTCTCGCGGTCCACCGGCCGAGACGGCGGCAGCCAGTCCGAGACCAGCACGAACGCCTGCTCCTTGCCGACCACCGGCCCGCGCACGCAGACCCCGCGGAGCGTGGCGAGGAAGAGCACGTGCACCAGCGCCTGCCCGGCCACCGGGATGTCCGCCGACTCCAGCGCCGCCTTCAGCGCCGACCGCGTCTGCGGCCCGCCCGCCAGCGCCCGCCGTACGACGGCCACCCCACGAGAAGCCGCCGCGGGGCTCACCCCCTCCTGCCGCAGCCGCGTGGCGTTGGCCGTCGCGAGCTGCGGCGTCGTCAGCGCGTGCAGCCACGGCTGGTCCTCGGCCCGCACGAGGTGCAGCGTGCCGCGGTTGGCCCACGTGACGACCAGCTCCCGATCCGCCAGTGCGCGGTCCAGGTCGCTCGCGCCGAGGCCCGTCGTACGGGCCCTGATGGCGAGGTGCATGCCGCGGAAGTCCTGCGCCTGCACGGCGAGCAGCCGCTCGACGACCTCGCCCGGCGTGCGCGCCTTCTCCCCCGCGAGCAGCTGCGCGGAGAGGCGGGCCGCGAGGTCAGCGGATGACGACGAGGGCACCGGACCGCTCCCAGCGCATGACCCGCAGCAGCTGCGAGCGGGGCAGCGTCACGCAGCCGTACGTGCCCGACTGGTGGTCGACGTGCAGGAAGATCGCGCTGCCCTTCCCGGGCACCCGCGCGGTGTTGTAGTCGATGACCTGCACGTAGTCGTAGTTGCCGGGGACGTAGAGGTCCTCCGCCGAGTCCCACCTGCCGTTCGCCGGCTTGCGCTGCCAGGTGTTGTAGAGGCTGGAGGAGGAGTCGTCGACCCACACGTCCGCGGTGGTCGTGCGCTGCCAGGAGAACCACGTGCCCGGGTCGCCCAGCACCCCGAACCCGCGGCCCAGCGAGAACGTCCCTGACGGCGTCCGCCTGTCGCCCTCGCGCTTCGCCCCCGGCGGCGCGACCCCGTTGAGCCCGACGTGCCCGTACATCCGCCCCATCACCGAGACCCACACGCCCTTGCGCCTCTCGCAGGCGCGGATCACCGCGGAGCTGCCGCTGCCGATGACGAGCAGCACCTGCGTCGCGCTCACCGCCGGCACCCGCGGGCAGGTGGGCACCGCCGCGACGACGGTACGGCGGGCAGCAGGGCTCGGCGTCGGGCTCGGGCGGACGGCCCTCGGCTTCGGGGTCGGGGACGGCGTGCGACGCGGCGTCGGGGACGGCGTCGGTGACGGGGTGGGGCTCGGGGTCGCCGACGGGGTCGGGCTCGGCGTCGTCACCAGGGCCCGCGGCTCCTGGGTCTCCCGGCAGCCGGTGAGCAGCACGAGGCCGGCGAGGGCGAGAGGGGCGAGGCGCACGGTCACCGGCCGTTCGTCGAGAAGTGCTGGTAGTCGGGGTTGTTCCACCGTCCGCCCCAGCTCCAACCCCGTCGCGCGAACGCGCGGTTCACCGCGCTCGTGGAGTACGCCATCCCGCGCCGGTGGTCGGACCGGTCGAGGTAGGCCCGGCCGGCCGGCGGCAGCACCTGACCGCCGTACACGTAGGGGTTCTCGACGGGGTTGACGTCGACGGCGAGCCCGTACGCGTGCTGCGACCAGCCCGACCCGCCGACCGCGTTGCGACAGTTGAACGCGCTCGTGTTGTCGGCGGCCATCGAGCGGTCGTCGTCTCCGCCGTACGCGTCGACGGTGCGCAGCGAGCGGATGGGGAAACCGGCCCGGTAGAGGTCCCGGAACACGGCGACGACGTCGTCGACCACCCGCGCGTTCACCACGACCTCCCCGGTACGGCGGGCGCCGCCGAAGTCGCGGTACGGCAGCGTGAGGAGCCGCAGCTGCGAAGGGGCGACCGGGCAGCCGGCGTGCCAGGAGTGCGGCAGGTCGGCTGCCGTCACCCGCCGGGAGGACCAGCGGTACGAGGCGGTCGGCGACGGGGTCGGCGACGGCGTGCGCGACGCGGTCGGCCGG
>DATJGA010000028.1:0-6415 GCA_035495395.1 Mycobacteriales bacterium
GCTCGACACGATCGGCGACCGGCTCGGCGGCCGGCGGCTGCCGTTGCCCGGACGCAAGGTATTGCTCGCGTCCACGGCGTTCGTCGTCGCAGTTGTGGCCGCCAAGCTCATCTCCGCGGTGCTCGACCAGCAGGCTCATGACTGGGCCTTCGAGGCGCCCTCGAGGAACACGGCCCGCAGCAGGTCGTCGCGCTCCAGCAGCTGCTGGGCCGGGCCGTCGAAGCGCATCTCGCCCTTCTCCATGAAGTAGGCGTGGTCCACGAGCGACAGCGCGATGTTCACGCTCTGCTCGACGAGCACGACGGCGGTGCCACCGGCGTTGATGCGCCGGACCATCTCGAGCAGCTGGCCGACGATGACCGGCGCGAGGCCGAGGGACAGCTCGTCGATGAGCAGCAGCTGCGGCTGCAGGATGAGCGCCTTCGACAGCCCGACCATCTGCTGCTCGCCGCCGGAGAGGTTGGCCGCGAGGGAGGTACGGCGCTCCTTCAGCCGGGGGAACGCCTCGAAGCAGAGCTCGATGCTCTCCTCGATGCGCTTGCGGTCGCGGCCGAGGCTGTAGCCGAAGGCGCGCAGGTTCTCGACGACGTCCAGGCTGCCGAAGACGGCCCGTCCGCCGGGCACCTGCGTGATGCCGAGGGGCACGCGGCGCTCGGCGTCGAGGTAGGTGATGTCCTCGCCGCGGAACCGGACGCTGCCCCGGCTGGGCAGGCCGATGCCGGACACCACCTTGAGCAGCGTCGACTTGCCCGCGCCGTTGGTGCCGAGCAGCGCGACCATCTCGCCGTCGTCGACGGTGAAGTCGACGTCGAACAGCACCTGCAGCTGGCCGTAGGAGAAGTCGACCCCCTGGCAGGACAGCATCGGCAGGTGGCCGCCGCGAGCCTTGATGACGGCGATGTCCTCGGACTCGAGCACCTCGTCGATCATCCGGTCGAGGTCGGGCCCGATGAGCTTGGCAGCGCTGCGGATGATGAGACCGGCGACGACGCCCGGCACGGCGAGCGAGGCCAGCGCGCCGGAGATGCCGATCCGCCGGTCGATCCCGGTGAGCAGCAGCACGCCGAGGATCGAGCCGCCGGCCGCGAACATGCCGACGACCGCCGCGGCGTGCGGCCGGTACCGCGCGTCCATGATGGACAGCAACGAGGCGGTCAGGCCGGGGGTCAGGACCGCGATCAGGCTCTGCGCCAGCCCGAAGAAGACGCAGGTGAGCACGAAGAACGGCGCCAGCGCCCCCGCCGCGACGCAGGTGACAGCGGCGACCAGGGCCCAGCCGCAGAACACCAGCACCCGTCCCGGGTCGAGCCGGAACATCTTCTCGCCGCGCGAGCCGAACAGCACCAGGGCGAGCACGCTGGCCGCCTGGATGCCGGCGAAGAACGCGCCGCGCGGCCCTGGGCCGAGGTTCCACCGCTGGTCCAGGAACGTGGACAGGAAGATGCCGAACGGCACGAGCAGCACGCCGATGGCGGTGTACCCGACGGCCAGCCGCTTGACCGTGGGGATGAGCAGGATCCGCCGCAGGATCTCGAAGAAGCCGAGCTCGACCTGCGCCGCGCTGAGCGCCTCGAGGTGCTCGCCGGTCAGCTGCTCGTGCTCCTCCGCCCGCAGCGCCTCGGTGTCGAAGCGACCCGGCCCGGGGTCCTTGAGGCCGAGCGCGAGGAGCGAGGTGCCGGTCGAGAACAGGCCGAGGCCGACGAACACGCCGCGCCAGGTGAGGTCGAACGGGCCGGCCAGCAGCGCGACGAGGGTCGGGGCGGCGACGAGGCCGGCGGCCTTCATCGCCGTGTAGCCCGAGAGCACCCGGACGCGGGCCTGCGGGGGGTAGGAGTCGACGAGCAGGGGGGCGTGCAGCGCCGTCGCCGACCCGGTCGAGATGCCGTCGAGCACGAGCACCGCGATGAGCGCGAGCAGACTGGTGACGAAGCCGGTGAACAGCGTGATGACCGACCAGGCGATCCCGGTGACGATGCAGATCAGCGCCCGCCGGCCCCGGCTCTGCGCGAGCCGGGCCATCGGCAGCGGCGCCAGGATGATGGCGAGGAAGGCCAGCGTCCGCGCGCCGGCGATGGCCCCGAGCGACAGCCCGAGGGCCCGGCTCACCTCGGGGGTGAGGATGGTGAAGGCCTCGGTCTGGAACAGGTCCACCAGACCGAGCAGACCGAGCGCGACCAGCGGGTACGCGGTGAGGCCGTGCTCCTTGAGGATCGGCCGCAGGGGCGGGGAGTCCGCCGTACCGGAGACCCCCAGCGTGGCGCGGGCTGCGGCATGACGCGCCGCCTTGGTGGCGGCGTCGGCGTCGAGCACCGACGCCCCGTCGAGCACCGCCGTCATGAGCTGGACCTCCGCTTGCTCGTGAAGGGGCGGTACCACGCGGACTCGCCGATGCGGTGCCCGGTGCCGTCGAGCAGCACCACGTTGACGTAGTGCTGCTCGTCACCCGCGCCGTCGGGGGCGGAGGGGAGGACGTCCAGCGTCACGGAGGTCTCCGTCGTGACCAGCACCCCGCGGTCGGCGAGGTACTTGGCGTCCGGGCAGCGCGGGTCGCGCTTGCAGGAGGTGTCCTTGTGGCCGACCCAGCGCAGGTCCTTGCCGACCGGCATGGGCGCCCGGTCGACGAACACGGCGAACACGCCCCGGCCCTTGTCGCGGCTGCCGTCGAGGCCGACCGCGTCGAAGTCCTTCATGGTCCAGCTGATCGTCAGCGGCATGGTGACCCGGTGCCGGGCCTGCGGGCTGACGAAGGAGAGCCGGTGGTCGTTCTTGAACTGCAGCTGACCGGCCTGGCACCCGGCGGCGGCGACGAGGCACAGCACCGCGAGGCCGGCCCGAGCGGTGCGGAGGCGCACGCGGTGCCTTCTTCCTGTGGTCGGCAGGGCGGAGGCCCATCCTCGCCGGACGCGCGTCACGGCGTCCTCGTCCCGCGGCACAACGCCCGCCGCCGAGGCTGGTGAGGCCGCACCAAGGACCGACCGAGGGCGGAGCGTCCTACGACGGGTCACGGCTGCTCGATCTCGTCCGGGCGGAGGCGGCTGGTGAAGGGGTTCACCGCACACCACCCTCTTTCCTGCGCAACGCAGGAGCAACGGGGCGATCCCCCACCCCCTCCCTCAGGTGGTGGACGCCCTGCACATCACGTGGACGCGGTCAGAGGTCGGCGGCCAGCCGGTGCAGCCGCAGCGCGACGTGCAGGTCCAGCGCGGCGTCCGGCTCGCGCCACCCCTCGCCCAGCACCGAGCCGATGCGGGCCAGCCGCTGGTACAGCGTGTTCGGGTGGATGTGCAGCCGCTCGGCGGTGGCGGTGTGCTGCCGGCCGCTGGCGAGGTACTCCTCCAGCGTGCGCGCCAGCTCGGTCCCGCGCACCCGGTCGTGCTCGAGCAGCGGCCCCACGGTCTGCCGCACCAGCTCGGCCGCCTCGTCCGGGCCGCCGGGCGCCAGCAGGAACCGGTAGACGCCGAGGTTCTCGGACCCGCCCACGACGTGCCGCCGGCCGAGGGCCAGCAGCGCCTGCAGGCAGCGCCGGGCGGCGGCGAACGCCTCCGGCACCGGCGCGGCACCGGTGAACGACGGGCTGATGCCGACCGTCGCCGACGTCGCCAGGCCCGACAGGTCGGTGTCCGCGCGTACCAGCAGCACGGTGCGGCCGGCCCGGTCCACCGACAGCCCCCCGGTACGGCGGGCCAGCTCGGCCGCCTGGCGCGCACCGGGGTCGTCGGGCTCGACGAGGGCCACCACGTGCGGCTGCCGCAGGTCGACCCGGGCCGCGGCGGCGCGCCGCTCCAGCACCCGCGCCTCGCCGCCCTCGACGAGCGCCGTCAGCAGCTCGCCCGCGCTGCGTGCCGCGGCGTCGGTGAGGGCCCGCTCCTGCACCAGCGTGAGCGCGAGGGCGATCGCCCCGCGCTCGAGCAGCCGGACCTCCGCGTCGTCCGCGCCGCCGTGGCCGCGCACCACCAGGCACCCCAGGTACGTCTCGGCGGCGACGACCGGGCAGAGCACGACGACCTCGTCGCCGTCACCGGGCAGCACCACCGTCCGCTGCCCGCTGTCGCGCACGTGCTTGGACGGCGACTCGGCCCGCAGGTCGGGTCCGGCGACCGAGACGTCGTCGGGGTCCACGAGCTGCACGGGGACGCGCAGCACCTCGGCGAGGGCCTGCACGACCTCGGCGGGGCCACCGCCCTTCACGGCGGTGTCGGTGAGCCGCTCGTGCAGCGCGATCGCGCGGTCCACCGCGGCGGCGCTGGCCCGCAGCTCGGCGGTCAGCGCGCGCTCGGCGTCGAAGAGCCGGGCGTTCTCGATGGCGACCGCCGCGTGCCCGGCGAGGCCGGCCAGCAGGCTGACCTCGTTGTCGGTGAAGGGGCGCTGCGAGCGCTCGGCCGCGAACAGCACGCCGAAGGTCGACCCCTGGGCGTGCAGCGGGACGCCGAGGATGCTGCGCAGCTGCTCGTCCCCGGCCAGCTCGTCCGCCGCCGGCATGTGCTCGATGGTCGGGTCGTTGAGGTAGTCGCTGGTCCACATCGGCTTGCCGCTGGTGAACACCCGGCCGGCAAGCCCGGCCGTGAGCGACAGCTGGATGTCGCGGAAGGCCGCGCCGAGCGTCCCGTCGAAGTACCGGATGCGCAGCGACTCGCCCTCGAGCAGCGCGAGGTACGCGACGTCGGTGCGCAGCAGCTGCCGCGCCTGGACGGCGATGTCGGTGAGCAGGCCCGGCAGGTCGCGCACCGAGGTCAGCCGGGCGGCCATGTCGGACAGCGCGGTGAGCTCGGCGGCCCGCTGGGCCCGGTCGCGCAGCAGCGCGTGCAGCTGCAGCGCCTGGCGGGCCTGCGTCTCGACGGCGTCGGTCTCCTCGTCCGCGAGCAGCTCGCGCCGGTGCGCGTCGAGCTCCTGGGGAGAGGCCTCCCGCAGGAGCAGCTCGAGCCACGACGCGTCGGTCACCGCTCCAGTCTCGCCCGGCGCGTCGGTCCCGGCTACAGCACCTTCCCGGGGTTGAACAGCCCGAGCGGGTCGAGGGCCTGCTTCACGGCGTGCTGCATGAGCAGGGACGCCGGGTCGAGCTCGCGCTGCATCCCGCCCTTCTTGAGCAGGCCGACCCCGTGCTCGCCGGTCACCGTGCCGCCCAGCGCGATGGCCGCGTCGAGCAGGTCCTCGAAGGCCGCCTGCGCGCGCCGGCGGGCCAGGTCGTCACCGGCCGGCGTGAGCAGCAGCGGGTGCAGGTTGCCGTCCCCGGCGTGCGCGATCGTCGCGATCCGCACGTCGTGCCGGCGCGCGATGGCGTCCACCTCGGCGAGCATGTGCGGCACCTTCGAGCGGGGCACGCAGATGTCCTCGGTGAGCACCGGGCCGAGCCGCTCCAGGGCCGGGTAGGCCAGCCGGCGCGCCTCGAACAGCGCCTCGGCCTCGGCGGCGTCGGTCGACTGCGCCGCCCAGCTCGCGCCCGCCTCGGCGAACGCCTCGACCAGGGCCCGGGCCTCGTCGTCGCCGGCGTCGCCGCGGGTGTCGACCCGCGCGAGCAGCAGCGCCTCTGCGTCCGCCTCCAGCCCGAGGTGCTTCCACTCCTCGACCGCCTCGAGGCAGTGCCGGTCGAGCAGCTCCAGGGCCGACGGCGTCAGTCCGCGGCGGGTCACGAGGGCCACCGCGCGACCGGCGTCGACGAGGTTCGTGAAGGCGCCGACCACCGTGCGCGGGGTGCCGGTGAGGGCGGGCCGCAGCCGCAGCGTCACCTCGGTCACGACGCCGAGCGTGCCCTCGGAGCCAACCATCAGGCCGGCCAGGTCGTACCCCGCCACGCCCTTGTTCGTGCGCCGGCCGAGCGCGACCGCGGTGCCGTAGCCGGGGGCCCCGCCGACGACCGCGCGCATCCCGAGCACGTAGTCGCGGGTCACGCCGTACTTCAGGCAGCACAGGCCGCCGGCGTTCGTGGCGACGTTGCCGCCGAGCGTCGACCACTGGGCGCTCGCGGGGTCCGGCGGGTACCAGAGCCCGTGCTCGGCCACGGCCGCCTTGAGGTCGTTGTTCACGACCCCCGGCTGCACGACGCAGAGCAGGTTCTCGGCGTCGACCTCGACGACGGCGCTCATCCGCGACAGGTCGAGGACGAGGCAGCCGTCCACGGCGTTGGCGCCGCCGGACAGGCCGGTGCCGGCCCCGCGGGCCACGACCGGGACGCCGAGGTCGGCGCACACCCGGACCGCGGCCTGCACCTCGGCCTCGCTGCGGACGCGGAGGGCGACCGCGGCCACGCCGACCGGGGCCCACTCGGCCTCGTCGTGCGACAGGCTCGCGAGCACGTCGGGGTCGAGCACGAGCCGGTCGGCGGGCAGCACCCGGCTCAGCGCCTCGACGAGGACCGCTGTGCTCGAGTCGACAAGGGTCATCCGAGCGCCTCGCTGAGCAGCTCGGCCGCGGCGAGCGC
>DATJGA010000029.1:0-2950 GCA_035495395.1 Mycobacteriales bacterium
GTCGGTCGGGTCCATGCCGCCGGCGGGGCTGGGTGCGCAGTACTGGCTCGTCGACAGCGGGACGCCGAGGAAGTCGGAGTGGTCGCTGCCGCCCATGAAGTCGAGGCCGAAGTGCTTGCCCGACGCGTAGTAGGTCGCCGGCGTCGAGCCGGCCCAGCCGTCGGAGTACCCGCTGTGCTCGTGCATCGACCCGACGTACGGCGAGTAGCCCGCGGTGAAGGTGCCGATCGGGGGCATCGGCGGGTTCGGGGTCGTGCCGGCGGTCCCGGCGTACAGCTGCGCGACCGGGTGGTCGGTGGGGTCCGCCGCGGCGCGGGTGGTGTGGGTGGGTCGCGCGGCGAGCGCCGAGCCCGCGAGCGGCACGACGAGCGCCGCGGTCGCGAGGACGAGGACGGAGCGGTTCGGGCGCATCGCGTGCCTTCCGGTGTCAGGCGTGGGTACGGCTGAGGAGCAGGTGCCGCAGGCCCCAGGCCGCGGCGGACTTCGTGCCGTGGGCGGCGGTGCCCTCGACGGTGCGGTGCGGCAGCTCGGCGGCGAGCAGGGTCACGAGCGACGGGTGCCGGGCGGTGAGCCCGCCGGCCAGGACGACCAGGTCCGGTACGGCGGCCGGCTCGGCCTCGACGGCCCGCGCGAGCGCGCGCGCCACGGTCGGCAGGTCGGCGTCGGGGAGCGGGTCGGGCAGCGCCCAGCCCGCGGCGACCGTCTCCAGGCAGCCGGTGCGGGTGCAGGTGCAGGTGCGGTCGGAGAAGCCGGGGTGGTGCGCGAACAGGTTGCAGGTCGCCTCGCCGTCGACGACCACGGCGCCGCCGACGCCCGTCCCGAGGCCGAGGAACACCAGGTCGGTGCCACCGCGCAGCGCGGACTCGCCCAGCGCCGCGGTCTCCGCGTCGTTGCCGACGAGCGCGGCAGGGGCGGGCAGGCCGAGCTGGGCGGCCGGGTCGACGTCGTACCAGCCGAGGTTGGAGGCGATGACCACCCGGCCGTCCTCGATGATGCCCGGCACGGCGATGAGCAGGGGCAGGCCGGCGGGGGCCGCGAGGCCGTCGAGCCGGGTCGCGGTGCCGTCCTCGTCGAGCAGGACCGTCTCGACACCGCCCCCACCGATCTCGACGCAGACGAGCTGCGTCGTCGGGCTCGCGGTGCTCACGTGCAGTCCTCCCTCGGATATGTATGAGACATTTACAAATAAGGGCGGGGCTGTCAAGATCTGAGCCGTGCGCCCTCTCCTCGTCCGCGCGGGCCGGGCCCTGCTGGACGGCGCGCTGCGCCCCGCCTCGCTGCTGCTGGTCGACGGCGTCGTGGCCGCCGTCGACCCCGTGGAGGTCCCCGCGGACGCGCTCGTGCACGAGACCGCGGTGCTGGCCCCGGGCTTCGTCGACCTGCACGTGCACGCCCTGGACGGCGCCGGGACGATCGGCCAGCCGGACGTGCCGGGGCTGAGCACCGCCCTGGCCAAGCGCGGCGTGACGTCGTTCCTCGCGACCACCGTCGCGGCGCCGGTGGACGCGCTGCTGCCGCTGCTCGCCCCGGTGCCGGTGACCGGAGCGCGGTGCGCCGGCGTGCACCTCGAGGGGCCGTGGCTGTCGCCGTCGCACGCCGGGGCGCAGCCGCCTGCCGCCCTCGTGCCCCCGTCGGTCGCCGACCTCGACCGGCTGCTGGCTGCCGGCCCGCCCCGGCTGCTCACCCTCGCACCGGAGCTCCCCGGCGCCGACGCGGTCATCAGCCGCGCGGTCGAGGCGGGCGTGGTGGTGGCCCTCGGGCACAGCGGCGCGACGTACGACCAGGCGGCCGTGGCCGTCGGCCTGGGGGCGCGGCACGTCACGCACTGCTTCAACGCGATGTCCGGCCTGCACCACCGCGAGCCCGGGCTGGTCGGCGCGGCGCTCGACCTGCCCGACGTCACCGTCGAGCTCATCGCCGACGGCGTGCACGTGCACCCGGCAGCGGCGCGCCTGGTCTGGCGGGCCGCCGGCCCGACGCGGGTCTGCCTCGTGAGCGACGCCGTCGACCTCGGCCTGCCCGGCGCCGACGCGGCCCGGCTCGCGGACGGCACCCTCGCCGGCAGCCGGATGGGCCTGGACCAGGCCGTGCGCAACCTCGTCGCGTGGGGCGTGCCCCTCGTCGACGCGCTGACCATGGCCGCCGTGACGCCGGCCCGCGTCCTGGGCCTGCCGCCCCTCGGGGTCGGCGCGCCGGCCGACCTCGTCCTGCTGACCGACGACCTCGAGGTGGCCGCCACCGTCGTCGGCGGGCACGTGGTGTGGCAGCGCTGAGCCCTCGGGTCGTGCGCACCGCGCGCGGCCCGGTGCAGGTCGCGTCGGCGGGCCAGGGACCGGCGCTGCTCGTCGCGCACGGGATGCCGGGGGACTGGCGGCAGGCCCGGCTCCTCGCCGACGACCTGGCCGACGACTACCGGGTGCTGCTCGTGACCCGTCCCGGGTACGGGCGCACCCCGCTCCGGTCCGGCCGCACCCCGGCCGCGCAGGCCGACCTCTACGCCGCGCTCCTCGACGCCCTCGGTCTCGACCGCGCCGTGGTGCTGGGCATCTCGGGGGGCGGGCCGTCGGCCTACGCGTACGCGGCGCATCACCCCGACCGGTGCGCCGGCCTGGCCCTCGCCTGCCCGGTGCGCAGCGGCGTCATCACAGCACCACCGGCGATGCGCCGGCTGGCCGCCGTACCCGGGCTGTGGTCGGTGCTGGCGACGACGGCGCGCACCGCCGACGCGGTACGGCGGGTCCGCCGCCGCCCGGCGCCCGACGACCCGGCCGGGCTGACCGAGGCGGAGACGGCGCTGCTCGCCGACCCGCAGGTGCGCGAGGCGGCCGAGGTGTTCGTTGAGGAGCGCGCCAGGACGATCCGCGGCCGCGGGCTGCGCAACGACACGCTGCGGCTGGGCGACGCGGCACCGGCGTGGTCCGGCGCCGCGGTGTCGACCGTGGTCCTGCAC
>DATJGA010000030.1:0-2017 GCA_035495395.1 Mycobacteriales bacterium
CGCCTTGCTCGTGGACCCGAGCCGGCGCTGCAGCGCCACCTGGTCGATCTTCACCACGACGCCGTCGATGTCGTGCTCGACGTCGTGCCGGTGCTCGCCCCAGTGCTGGACGTACCCGAGGACGCCGTCGAGGTCGTCGAACACCTCGGTGCGCGCCGACACCGGCAGCCCCCAGGCCTTGAGCCGCGTGTACGCCTCGGACTGGCTCGCGGGCTCCCAGCCGTCGGTCGCCCCGACGCCGTGCAGGGTGAGCGACAGCGGCCGGGACGCGGTGACCCGCGGGTCCTTCTGGCGCAGGCTCCCGGCGGCGGCGTTCCGCGGGTTCGCGAACGGCGTCTTCCCGTCGGCGACGAGCCGCTCGTTGACCGTCGCGAAGTCCTCGGTCGCCAGGAAGACCTCGCCGCGCACCTCGAGCAGCGCCGGCACGTCGTCGCCGGTGAGCCGCTTCGGGACGCTGCGCAGCGTCTTCACGTTCGGCGTGATGTCCTCACCGGTGCGCCCGTCGCCCCGGGTGGCGGCGCGCTCCAGCACCCCGTCGCGGTAGACGAGCGCGACCGCCAGCCCGTCGATCTTCAGCTCGCACAGGTAGCGCGCCGCGGCGCCGACCTCCTTGGCCTGCCGGTTCGCCCAGGCCCGCAGCTCGTCCTCGGTGAAGGCGTTGTCGAGGCTCATCAGGCGCTGCAGGTGCTCCACCGGCGCGAAGTCGGTGGAGAAGCTCTCCATCACCCGCTGGGTCGGGCTGTCCGGGGTGCGCAGCTCCGGGTGCTCCTCCTCGAGCTGCTGGAGCTCGCGCATGAGCTGGTCGTACTCGGCGTCCGAAACGGTCGGCTGCGCCTCGACGTAGTACTGGAACGCCAGCTCCTCGAGCCGCTGGGACAGCTCGGCGTGCCGGTGCAGGGGTTCCGTCACTGCGCCACCTCGGCGGCGGCCTCCGTCAGCCTGGCCAGGAGCGCCTTCACGTACGCCGGAGTCGCACCCGCGAGGCCGCACGCCGGGGTCAGGGTCACGTCGGCCACCCCCACACGATCGCGCAGCCGTCCGACGGTCTGCACGATCGCCCGTACGGCGGGCGGCTCGGTCCCGGTCGCGGGCGCGACACCCAGCAGCAGCCCCGTGCCGCGCTCGACGGCCTCGCCCAGGGCGTCCTCGTCGTACGGGAGGGAGGCGTCGACGCTCACCGCGCCGGCCTCGGCCAGCAGCACCAGCGGCGGGTCGGGCGCGCAGCAGTGCAGGACGGTGTGCTCCGTCGCGGCGAGGACGGTGCGCAGCACCTCGCGCGCCCGCTGGACGTCCGGTGCGCGGAGCGTCCGGAAGCCGCTGGACGTCGGCACCTGCGCCGCGAGGACGGCGGGCAGCGACGGCTCGTCGAGCTGCAGCGCGATCGTGGTCCCCGGGAAGCGGCGCTGGACGTCGGCGACGTGCTGCCGCAGCCCCTCGGCGAGGCTGGCCGCCAGGTCGGCAACGGCGCCGTGGTCGGCGAGCACCCGGTCGCCCCGGTGCAGCTCGAGCAGCGCGGCCAGCGTCCACGGACCGGTCGCCTGGAGCTTGAGCAGCTCCGGCGGCGCGGCGTGCGCCGCCTCCTCGAGGGCGTCCACGTCGCGGGCCAGCAGGTCCCTCGCGCGTCGGCCGTCACGGCTCGGGCGCGGCACCATCCGCCAGCCGCTCGGCTGCAGGTCGACGTGCAGGTCGGCGAGCAGCGCCGCTCCCCGGCCGGCCAGGTCGGCGTGCGGACCGCGTGCCGGGAGCTCGGGCAGGTGCGGCACGGACAGCTCGCCGAGGACGAAGCGGGCGGCCTCGCCCGGGTCCACGCCCGGGAGCGACCCGAGCCCCGTGACCGTGCCCGAGCGCCAGATCACGCCTTGCGGCTGCGCGCGGCCTTCGCCGGGGCCTTCTTGCCGCCCGTGAGCCAGGCGAGGTCGGCCTGCAGCGCCGCCACGACGGCGTCGCGGTCGGCGGTCGCGCCGCGCACCGCCAGGCTGAACTGCTGGATGACCTGGAGGTCGGTCAGCTGCACGTC
>DATJGA010000031.1:0-10320 GCA_035495395.1 Mycobacteriales bacterium
AGGCCGAGGCGTACCTGCGCACGGCCGTCGTCAACGCCTCGCGCTCCCGGCTGCGGCGCCGGCAGGTGGCCCAGCGCCACCGGCCCGAACCGCTCCGTGACGTCGCGAGCGCCGAGTCGTACGCCGTCGAGCACGCCCAGCGCGAGGTGGTGCTCGAGGCGCTGCGGGCGCTGCCGCGACGGCAGCGCGAGGCCGTGGTGCTCCGGTACTACGGCGACCTGTCGGAGGCGCAGACCGCTGCAGCCATGGGCTGCAGCACCGGCGCCGTGAAGAGCCACACCTCGCGGGCCATGGCGGCCCTGCGACCGCTCCTGGAGGACGCGCGATGACAGCCGAGGACAGGCTGCGCGACCTGCTCCGCAGCGAAGCCACCACGATCGTGCCGGCCGGTGACGGCCTGGCCCGGATCCGCGAGCGCGTGGCCCGACGCCGGCGGGCGCGGTTCTGGGTCTTCCCGAGCGCCGCCGTCGCCACCGCCGCCGCCGTCGCCGCGTTCGTGCTGATCGCGCCCGACGACCACAAGACGCAGACCCTGCAGCCGGCGTCCCCCACCGCGACGACCGAGCCGTCCGGCTCGCCGGCGCCCGTCGTCCCGGACGACGGCGGCATGCCGCTCGACGTCCCCGCCATCTGGCCGTTCACCACGCAGCAGGAGGCGGCCGGCTGGGCGAGCGGGTACCCGTACGCCGAGAACGGCCTGGACGTGGGCCGCCACTTCGTCGCCGACCACCTCGGCCTCACGGGCGTCGAGGTCTCGCAGACCTGCGTGTCCTGCGCGGTGCTGCAGCTGAAGGCCGGTGCCACCTCGGTCGGCGAGATCACCCTCGCGCGCGTCGGGGTCGGCTTCGCCTCCGGCCACGGCACGCAGGTCTACACGGTCGTCGGCGTGGGCGGCACGGACCTGACCGTCACCTCCCCCGCGGCCGGCACCGCGATCACCAGCCCGACGGGCGTCACCGGTCGGATCACCGGCGTGCACGAGAACGTGCAGCTGCGCCTGCTCACCAGCTCCGGGGACGAGCTGGCCACCACCGGCGCCCCGGCAGGTGGCGAGGTCCCGTGGTCGGCGACGATGAGCTGGACCCGCAGCGACTGGACCCACGGCAGCGTCGTGGGCGTCACCCGCTCGGACAAGGACGGCTCGGTCACCCGGGTCGTGGCCGTGCCGGTCACCCGCTCCACCGCCTCACCGACCGCCTCCTTCGTCGGCCGGGTCGACGGCCACATCTCGCTCTTCGACGCGAGCACCGGGAAGGTGCTGCGGCGCCTCACCTACCCGCCCGCGGGCGCCACCGACTCCAGCCCCGCGTGGTCGCACGGCACGCTGCTGTGGGTGCGGATCCGCAGCGGCTCGACGTGCGGGTACGAGCTCGACCGGCTCGACGGCAACACCGCGTCGACCGTCGTGAGGTCGGGCACCGTCAGCATCAGCACGCCGCAGCTCTCGCCGAGCGGCGCCTGGCAGGCCTGGGTCGAGGTGGCGTGCGCCGGCTCGGCGAACCGGGTCGTCGTCTCGGGCGGCGGGGCGCCGGCACGCCGGCTGTCCGTGCCGGCCGGCACCAACGCCGTGCTGCGCGACGTCCGCGACGACGGGGCTCTGGTGCTGTGGCTCATGAGCAGCGGGCAGTCCACCGGCACGCTGCTCGTCGTCCCGCCCGGCGCCCTGGACCTGACGGGCGCGCACCAGCTCACCGCGGTCTCCGGCTGCGAGATCGGTGCGGCGGGGAGCTGGGACGGCCAGCAGGTCGTCGTGTTCGAGACCTGCCTCGACGGCACCGGGCGCCTCGTGCGGTTCAGCGACACCGGGCGACGGCTGGGCGCGGACAAGGCGGTCCGCAACCTCGAGCCCCCCGACCAGCTCGCGGTGCGCGACGGCGCCGTGCTCGTGTGGCTCTTCGGTGGCGACACCTACGGCGAGATCGCCCGGTACCACGACGGCGCGTTCACGACCGTCGTCGCCAACACGGGCTGCACCTCCATCAGCTCGACCAAGGGGTGCGTGGCCGAGCCCGACTGGTGAGCCTGCCTACAGTGCGGCCATGGCGGGGTTCGTGCAGGGGGTGCTCGACGGCGTCCCCACCTGGGTGCTCTACCTCGCCGTCTTCGCGCTGCCGTTCCTCGAGGCGAGCGTCTTCCTCGGCTTCGTCATCCCCGGCGAGACGGCCCTGGTCTTCGGCGGCGTGCTGGCCAGCCAGCACAAGGTCAGCCTCACCACCGTGCTGCTGCTCGCCGTGGTCGGCGCCATCACCGGCGACGCGGTCGGGTACGGCGTCGGCCGCCGCTGGGGCCGCAGCCTGCAGAAGACCCGGCTCGGCCGGAAGGTCGGCGAGAAGCGCTGGGCCACCACCGAGCGCTTCCTCATCCGGCGCGGCGCGCCCGCGGTCTTCTTCGGGCGGTGGACGGCGCTGCTGCGCGCGATGGTCCCGAGCGCCGCGGGGATGGCGCACCTGCCCTACCGCACGTTCGCGCTCTGGAACGCCCTCGGCGGAACGGTGTGGGCGGTCACCTGCGTGATCGGCGGGTACCTCGCCGGCGACGTCATCGGCCACTGGTTCTCCGACGCCGGCTGGGTGATCGTCGGGCTCGCGGTGATCGCGCTCGTCGTGCACCTCGTGCGCTCGCGCCGCGAGCGGTCTACCAGCGACCCGTCCGAGAGCTGACCACCGCGAGCGCGGCCGCGCCCGCCGTCGACGTCCGCAGCACCGTCTCCCCCAGCCGTACGGCGGTCGCCCCGGCAGCGGTGAGCACCTGCAGCTCCTCGTCGGTGAGACCGCCCTCCGGGCCGACCACCAGCACGAGGTCGCCGGTGAGGTCGACCGACGTGAGGGGCACCGAGGCGGCCTCGTGCAGCACCAGGACCGTGCCCGGCAGCGCCGCGACCTGAGCGGTGGTGACCGGCTCGCCGACCTCCGGGAACCAGGCCCGCCGGGCCTGCTTGGCGGCCTCGCGGGCGGTGCTGCGCCAGCGCTCGAGGGCCTTGGGCCCGCGGTCCCCGTCCCACCGCACCACGCACCGGGCGGCCGACCACGGCAGCACCGCGTCGACGCCGACCTCGGTGGCCAGCTCGACGGCCAGCTCGCCGCGGTCGCCCTTGGCCAGCGCCTGGACGAGGGTCAGCCGGGGTGAAGGGGCTGGTTCCGCCGTACGCGAGGTGACGACGACCGTGATCGAGTCCTTGGCGGCAGCCGTGACGGTGCCGGTGACCCGGGTGCCGCGCCCGTCGACGAGGTCCACGACCTCCCCGACGCGGGTGCGCTTCACGGTGGCCGCGTGCCGGCCCTCCGGTCCGTCGAGCACGACGACGTCGCCGGTCGGCGACGGGCACAGGTAGACCGGGTTGCTCACTTGTCGAAGGCGTCGCGCAGCCGGCCGAACAGCCCGCTGCCGGTGCGCGCGACCATGCCCGGCCGCTCCTCGCCGCGCAGTGCGGCCAGCTGCCGCAGCAGCTCGGACTGCTGGTCGTCGAGCTTCGTCGGGACCTGCACGTCGAGGTGCACGTGCAGGTGGCCGCGGCCGCTGCCCCGCAGGTGCGGCACGCCGCGGGCCTTGAGCGTCATCACCTCGGCGGGCTGCGTCCCGGCCGGGACGTCGAGCGCCTCCTCCCCGTCGAGGGTGACGAGCGGGATCGAGGTGCCCAGGGCGGCGGCGGTCATCGGGATGCTGATGGTGCAGTGCAGGTCGTCGCCGTCGCGCGTGAAGACCGGGTGCGGCTTCTGATGCACCTCGACGAACAGGTCACCGGACGGCCCGCCGCCGGGACCGACCTCGCCCTCGCCGGACAGCCGGATCCGCATGCCGTCCTCGATGCCGGCGGGGACCTTCACGGTGAGCGTCCGGCGGGCGCGCACCCGGCCGTCGCCGTGGCACTCCGCGCACGGGTGCTCGATGACGGTGCCGGTGCCGACGCAGCGCGGGCAGGTGCGCGAGGTCATCACCTGACCGAGGAACGAGCGCTGCACCTGCTGCACCTCGCCGCGACCGCGGCAGGTCTCGCAGGTGGTGGGCAGCGTGCCCGGCGCGCAGCCCGAACCGGTGCAGCTGCCGCACAGGACCGCGGTCTCGACGGACAGCTCGCGGGTGGTGCCGAAGGCCATCTCGTCGAGCTCGCACTCGATGCGCAGGAGGGCGTCCGAGCCCTGCTGCGCGCGCGAGCGCGGGCCGCGCGGTCCGCCGCCGCCGAAGAACGCGTCCATGATGTCGCCGAAGCCGGCGAAGCCCCCCGCGAAGGGGTTGCCGGCACCGCCGCCGCCGGGGGCGAGCGGGTCGCCGCCGAGGTCGACGACCTGCCGCTTCTGCGGGTCCGACAGCACCTCGTAGGCCGCCGTCACCTGCTTGAAGCGCTCCTGCGCGGCGGGGTCGGCGTTGACGTCGGGGTGCAGCTCGCGGGCCAGCTTGCGGTAGGCCTTCTTGAGCTGCTCGTCGGTGGCCCCGCGGTCGACCCCGAGCAGGCCGTAGTAGTCCGTGGCCACGCTCAGGCCCCGGCGAGCAGGTCGCCGACGTACCGGGCGACCGCGCGGACGCTGCCGATCGCGCCCGGGTAGTCCATGCGGGTGGGGCCGACGACCCCGAGCGCGCCGGCGCCGTACCCGACGGTCACGACCGACGTCGAGCGCAGGCCCTCCACCGCGTTCTCCTCACCGATCTTCACGTGCACCGTCGTGGGGTCGTTGACCTCGCCGAGCAGCCGCAGCAGCACGACCTGCTCCTCGAGCGCCTCCAGCACCGGGCGCAGCGTGCGGGGGAAGTCCAGGGCGTTGCGGGTGAGGTTCGCCGTACCGCCGATGACGACGCGCTCCTCGGGCTTCTCGACGAGCGAGGCGAGCACGACGGACAGCACGCTGGTGAGCACCGGGCGGATCGCCGGCGGGGCCGCCTCGGGCAGGTCCGACAGCTTCGCGGGGGTGTCGACCAGGGTCGCGCCGTGCAACCGCTCGCCGAGCAGCGTGCGGATGACGGAGACGTCGTCGTCGCTGACCGGGCCGTGCAGCTCGACGACCCGCTGCTCCACCCGGCCGGAGTCGGTGATGAGCACGAGGAGCAGCCGGTTCGGGGCCAGGTGCACGATCTCCAGGTGCCGCACCTCGGCGCGGCTCAGCGACGGGTACTGCACCACCGCGACCTGGTGGGTCAGCTGCGACAGCAGCCGCACCGACCGCCGTACGACGTCGTCGAGGTCGACGGCGCCCTCGAGGAAGGACTGGATCGCGCGCCGCTCGGGCGGCGACAGCGGCTTGACCTGCGAGAGCCGGTCGACGAACAGCCGGTACCCGCGGTCGGTCGGGATGCGACCGGCGCTGGTGTGGGGGTGCGTGATGTACCCCTCGTCCTCCAGCGCGGCCATGTCGTTGCGGACGGTCGCCGGGCTCACGCCGAGCCCGTGCCGCTCGGCCAGCGCCTTCGACCCGACGGGCTCGTTCGTGGAGACGAAGTCCTCGACGATCGCCCGGAGCACCTCGAGCTTGCGGTCGTCCAGCACGCGGCGGCACCTCCTCCTGGCACTCGTGGAAGCAGAGTGCCAAGTGTACGGCGGGACGGCCGACGCGGCGCTCTGGCAGGCTGTGCGGGTGCCGGAACCACTACCCCCGTCGGCACCGCCGCCCCTGCGCGACCGCCTGGCCTGGGCCACGTCGGTCACGAGCAGGTACGGCGGGCCTGCTGCGCGCGCCGCAGGCGAGCCCGTGCTCCTCGAGCTGTCCGAGCTGACCGCCGTCCTGGAGCGGGCGCTCCGCGAGGGCACGCCCGAGGAGGTCGCGCAGGCGCTGCCGCTCGCCGACGTCCTCGGCGCGGCGTGGGAGCGGCTCGGCGAGTACGGCGACGGCCGCACCCGCCTCGACGCAGCGCTGGCGGCCGCGACCCGGGCGGGCCTGCGCGACGAGCTGGTCGTGGCGCGGGTCCTGCGCCGCCGGGCGCGGCTCGCCATGGGCGCGCGGCTCGACGCGGAGGCGGACGAGGACCTCGCGCGGGCCTACGCGATCGCCGCCCGCCACGACGACGAGTCGCTCACCCTGACCTTGCTCATCGACCGGGCCGACCTGACGATGCACCGCGGCGACTGGGAGCAGGCGGTCGACGTCGTGCCCGAGCTGCTGCGGCGCACCGAGGCCACCGGCGACCCGCTGCTGCAGGCGATGGGGCTGAACCGCGCGGGCTGGAGCGCCTTCGGCCAGGGCGAGCACACCCTGGCGCGGCAGCGGTACGAGCGGGCCAGGCAGCTCGCGGGCCTGCACGAGGACGCCGTCGTGGAGTCCCGGACCGCGTCGGGCCTGGGGCTGCTCGCCATGCTCGAGGGCGACCACCGCACCGCGCGCGCCTCCTGGCGCCGGGCGCTCGAGCTCGCCGAGCAGGTGCACGACCGCACCTTCACGCTCATGTGCCTCGACGGCATCGCGGCGCTGCTCGCCCTGGAAGGGGCCGAGGGGGCCGCCCGGCTGGACGCCTCGGTGAGCGCCGTCCGCGAGACGCTGGGCCGGCCGCGGGAGGAAGGGCTCCGCGGGCTGCACGAGCTCGTGCTGCGGCACGGCGGAGACCCCGGGGAGCCGTGGAGCTACGCCGAGGCCGTCGCCTTCTCCAGACGGGCCGTCGCCGAGTCCTCGTAGGCGGGGTCGAGCTCGACCTCCCACCACACGCGCTTGCCGCCGACGTGGAGCTCGATGCCCCAGCGGTCGGACAGGGCGGCGAGGATGCCCATCCCCCGCCCGTCCTCGGCGGAGTAGTGGGCGTGACGGAGCCGAGGCGCCGTGCTGCTCCCGTCGGCGAGCGCGACGCGCAGCCGCCGACCGCCGTCCGAGAGCTCGAGCTCGAGCGTGCTCACCGTGTGCGCGTGGCGCACCGCGTTCGCGACGAGCTCGCTCACGACGAGGAGCGCGTCGTCGACGTACCCCTCGGGGACAGCCCAGGCGGTGAGCACCTCGCGGGCAGCCCGACGCGCGTCGCGAGCGGCGTAGGGCGCCGCTGCGAGCTCCACACGGACCTGGCGCGGTTGCAGGGCTCTCCCACCTAAACGGGCTGGATCGGACCTCATGGGTCTACCCCAGCCCCGCTGGGGTCACACGCGAGGTGACGAACCCCTCCTGGGAGCGCCTGCGCGCGGGCCCGCCCCGCGCTGCGGCGGGCGGCCGCCGTACGGGCGCGAGGGGCGCGCGGCGGGAGCGGTGCGGTGCGTGATGACGATGGGCTCACCGGACTCGGCGAGCGCCCGTACGGCGGGGTGGCCCGGCGTGACGGAGGTGGCGCTGGCCTCGACGCCGGCCGCCTCGCGCAGGCGCTGGTGGCCCCGGACCTCGGAGCTCAGGAGCAGCGACAGCACGGTGCCACGGGCGCCGGCGCGGGCGGTGCGGCCCGAGCGGTGCAGGTAGTCCTTGTGGTCCGCCGGCGGGTCGAAGTGCACCACCAGGTCGACGTCGTCGACGTGGATGCCGCGCGCGGCGACGTCGGTGGCGACCAGCACGCGGTGCACCCCGTCGGAGAAGGCCTCGAGCGCTCGGCGGCGCTGCCCCTGGTTGAGGTTGCCGTGGATGGCGGTCGCCGGGACGCCGCTGGCGCTGAGCTGCATGGCGAGCCGGTCGGCGCCGTGCTTGGTGCGCACGAAGAACAGCGTGCGGGCAGGGCGGGCGGCGATCTCGGCGGCCACGTCGACCTTCGTCTCCCGGGCGACCGCGAACACGAGGTGGTCCATGGTGTCGACCGGCGACGCAGCGGGCGCGACGGCGTGCATCGCGGGGTTGCTCAGGTAGCGCAGCGCGAGGGTGTCGACGCCACGGTCCAGGGTCGCGGAGAACAGCATCCGCTGGCCGTTCGCGGGGGTGAGGTCGAGCAGCGCGGTGACGGCCGGCATGAAGCCGAGGTCTGCCATGTGGTCGGCCTCGTCCAGCACGGTGATCCGCACCTGGCTCAGGTCGGCGGACCCGCGGTCGACGAGGTCCTGCAGCCGCCCGGGGGTGGCGATGACCACGTGCACGCCGCGGCGCAGCTGGTCGATCTGCCGACCCATCGGGGCGCCGCCGTAGACGGTCGCGACCCGGATGCCGAGCGCCTGGCCCAGGGGGGCGAGCGCGTCGGCGACCTGCTGGGCCAGCTCGCGGGTGGGCACGAGCACCAGGCCCAGCGGGGCCTTGGGGACGCTCGGCACGCGGTCGAGCCGGGCCAGCATCGGCAGGCCGAAGGCAAGCGTCTTGCCGGAGCCGGTCTGGCCGCGGCCGAGGACGTCACGGCCGGCGATCGCGTCAGGGAGCGCACGGGCCTGGATCGCGAACGGGGCGGTCACACCACGGCGGGCGAGCGCGGTGATGAGCGGCTCGGGCAGGCCGAGCGCGTGGAAGGAGGGCGGCGGCGCGTCGGCGGTCTCGGCCGACAGGGCCGCGGCCTCGTCGAGGCCGAGCTCGAGCGGGCTCTTCGCCTTGGGGGGTCGGGGGGCGCTGCTGCGCTGCGGTCCCGCGTGGGGACGGCGCTGGGGGCGGGGGTGGCGGCTGTTCGGACGCGCGGGAGTGCCAGGCACGGAGAAGTGCTCCTCGGTATCGCTCTCGTGGGGGCCGCGGGAGTGATGGCGGTCGTTCCCGGAGGACGAGGCACTGATACACGAGCGACCATGTCGGCGTGGCGCCGGCAGGTGAGATGTGACCAGCCTACGCGACGTGGCCCTCGGCGAGCGGATCGCCGCGTGTGCCGTGGGTCTCAGTCGACCAGGTCGCGGACCAGCGCGTCCGCGAGGAGCCGGCCCCGTGTCGTCAGCACCAGCCGGTCGTCGTACGGCGTGAGCAGGCCCTCGTCGACGAACCGCTCCGCAGCCTCGATCCCCTTGTCGTGCAGGAGGTCTCGTGACAGACCGGTGCGCAGCCGGAGCTCCAGGAGGACGCGCTCCACCCGCCGGTCCTCCTCGCTCAGCACCTCGCGCGCGTGCGCGGGGCTGCCCTCGGCCAGCCGCTGCACGTACGCGGTGGGGTGCTTGACGTTCCACCAGCGGACGCCGCCGACGTGGCTGTGCGCGCCGGGCCCGGCGCCCCACCAGTCGCCGCCCTGCCAGTACGTGAGGTTGTGCCGGCAGGGTTCGCCCCAGTTCGAGACCTCGTACCAGCCCAGGCCGGCCAGCGCCTCGTCGGCCATGAGGTAGCGGTCGGCGAGGACGTCGTCGTCCGCGACCTGCACCTCGCCGCGGGCGACCTGCCGGCCGAGCCGGGTGCCCTCCTCGACGATGAGCGAGTACGCGCTCACGTGCGTCGGCTCCGCGGCGAGGGCGGCGTCCAGGCTGGTGCGCCAGTCCTCGTCCGACTCCCCCGGTGCGCCGTAGATGAGGTCCAGGCTCACCTGCTCGAACCCCGCGGCCCTGGCCTCGGCGACGGCCCGCTGCGGGCGCCCCGGCGTGTGCGTGCGGTCCAGCGCGGCGAGCACATGAGGTACGGCGGACTGCATGCCGAAGCTGATGCGCGTGAAGCCGGCCTCCCGCAGCTGCTGCAGGCTCTCCGCCGTCACCGAGTCGGGGTTCGCCTCGGTCGTGACCTCGGCGCCCGGCGCGAGCCCGAGCTCGTCGTCGACCGCACGGAGCACCCGCGCCAGGTCGGCGGGGGGCAGCAGCGTCGGGGTGCCGCCGCCGAAGAACACGGTGCCGACCGGCGGGCCGTCACCCAGGACGCGTCGGGCCAGGCGCAGCTCGGTGACGACCGCCTCGGCGTACGACGCCTGCATGCCGCCGAGGTCGGTGTAGGTGTTGAAGTCGCAGTAGCCGCAGCGGGTCGTGCAGAACGGGACGTGCACGTACACGCCGAACGGCCTGGTGCCCCGTCCCTCGAGCGCTGCGTCGGGGAGCCCCCCGTCTCGCGGGGCCGGCTCCCCCTCGGGCAACGCGCTGGGCACGCCCCCAGGCTAGGCGTCTCGGCGGTCCTCGGTGAGGGCGCGGGGCAGCCGGCCCGCGCCCGGGCCGCGCCGGGCCAGCTCGTCCTCGGGGTTGTACATCCGGCACGTGCGCAGCGACAGGCAGCCGCAGCCGATGCAGCCGTCCAGCCCGTCCCGCAGCGCCTGCAGCGCGGCGATCTCCTCGTCGAGCCGGGTGCGCCACGCACGGGAGACGCGGGTCCAGTCCGCGACGGTGGGGGTGCGGTTGCCCGGGAGCGAGGCCAGCGCGTCGCGCACCTCCTCGAGGGAGAGCCCGATGTTGCGGGCCGCCCGGACGAAGGCGAGCCGGCGCAGCACGTGCCGCTCGTACCGGCGCTGACCGCCCGCGGAGCGCTCGGCGGTGATGAGCCCCTCGCGCTCGTAGAAGCGCAGCGCGGACGGCGCGAAGCCGCTGCGGTGAGCCACCTCGCCCACCGTGAGCAGGTCCTTCGAAGA
>DATJGA010000032.1:0-17190 GCA_035495395.1 Mycobacteriales bacterium
CGCGTTCGGTGCGGTCGCCGTCGCTCCAGTCGTAGACCCGCTGCGAGACGAGCCCGATGAGGCCCGCGACGGCCTCGTCGTCGCCGAGCATCGGCAGGTAGAGCGGGTGCACGCCGTCGCCGAGCAGCCGCTGGCACAGCGACACCGACTCGTCGAAGTCGGCGCGGGGCTTGTCGAGCTGGCTGATGACGACTGCGCGGGGCATGCCCACGGCCGCGCACTCCTGCCACAGCTGCACGGTGAGCGCGTCCACGCCGTCGACCGCGGAGACGACGAAGAGCGCGGCGTCGGCGGCGCGCAGGCCCGCGCGCACCTCGCCCACGAAGTCCGCCGACCCCCGCGTGTCGAGCAGGTTGACCTTGATGCCGGCGTGCTCGAGCGGCGCCAGCGCGAGGCCCACCGAGCGCTGCAGCCGGGCCTCGATCTCCTCGTAGTCGCTGACCGTCGTGCCGTCCTCGACGCGGCCCGCGCGCGTGATGGCGCCCGTGCGCGCGAGGAGCGCCTCGACGAGGGTCGTCTTGCCGGCGCCGCTGTGGCCGACGACGACCACGTTGCGGACCAGCTCCGCGGCCCTCGGCTCGGGTGCCGGCCCTGCCTGCTTCTGCGCCTTCGCCATCGCTGCCTCCTCGGCCCGGGGTCCCGAGGCCAGCCTGCCTGTCCGCCGAGCGCAGGACAAGCGCGAGCGCGGGACCCGCCCGCCCGGTCGCTATCGTTCGCGACGTGATCGGCTCCCAGCTGCGCCCCGTCGTCGGACGGGTCGCGGACCCCCTCGTCAACAGGCTGCTCGCCTGGGGCGTCACGCCCGACGCGGTCACCGCGACCGGGACGCTGGGCGTGGTGGCCGCGGCGCTCGTCTTCTTCCCCGGCGGCCACCTGCTCGTCGGGACGCTGGTCATCACGTTCTTCGTCCTCACCGACACCATCGACGGCGCGCTCGCCCGCAAGCGCGGCACCACGAGCAGCTTCGGCGCCTGGCTCGACTCCACGTGCGACCGCGTCGCCGACGGGGCGGTGTTCGGCGCCCTCGCCCTCTGGTACGCCGGGAAGGGCGACGACGACGTCCTGCTGGCCGTGACGCTGTTCGTCCTCGTGAGCAGCCTGGTCGTCTCCTACGAGAAGGCGCGGGCCGAGGGGCTCGGCATGACCTGCGACGTGGGCATCGCCGAGCGCCCGGAGCGGCTCATCATCACCCTCGTCGCGACCGGCTTCGTGGGGCTCGGGGTGCCCGACGTGCTGCTGGCGGTGGCGCTCTGGGTGCTCGCCGTGCTCTCGCTGGTGACGATGGTGCAGCGGCTGCGCGAGGTGAAGCGGCAGGCTGCCGTCCCGTCCGAGGCGGCGTGACCAACCCCGTCTCGCGGGTCGCGGACGGCCTGACGTCCGGCTCGTTCGCCGG
Organism: Mycobacteriales bacterium; assembly: GCA_035495395.1. Classification (GTDB taxonomy): domain Bacteria; phylum Actinomycetota; class Actinomycetes; order Mycobacteriales; family SCTD01; genus RYN-111. The sequence goes on from DATJGA010000032.1 coordinate 1,394, forward strand.
CGCCTGGGCGCTGCTGCGGGGGCTCCCCGAGCCGGTGGCGCGGCGGCTGTTCGACGCCGGGGCCGAGCTGGCCGTCGTGCGCGGGGGCAAGGGGGTGGACCGGCTGCGGTCCAACCTCGCCCGGGTCGCGCCGGGGGAGGACCTCACCCGCGCGGCGGTGCGGTCCTACGCGCGCTACTGGTGCGAGGTGTTCCGCCTGCCGAGCACCCCGCTGGAGCGCCTCGTCGACAGCACGGTGACCGTGCGCGAGGACGTCATGCGGGCGGCCGTCGCCGCGCCCACGGGCACCGTGCTCGCGCTCCCGCACACCGGCAACTGGGACGCAGCCGGCGCCTGGCTGGCCGGCACCGGCGTGCCGTTCACCACGGTCGCCGAGCGCCTCAAGCCCGAGTCGCTCTACGACCGCTTCGTCGCGTTCCGCGAGTCCCTCGGCATGGAGGTGCTGCCGCTGACCGGCGGCGAGCGCCCGCCGTACGACGTGCTGACCGAGCGGCTCGAGGCCGGCGGGACGCTGTGCCTGCTCGCCGACCGCGACCTCACGCCGCGCGGGGTGGACGTCAGCTTCTTCGGGGCGACCGCGCGGATGCCCGCCGGCCCGGCCCGGCTCGCGCTGGACACGGGCGCGACGCTCGTGCCGGCGACGCTGGCCTTCACCGCCGACGGCTGGGAGGTCGTCTTCCACGAGCCCGTCCCGCCCACCGACCTGGCGACCATGACGCAGGGCCTGGCCACCGCCTTCGAGCGCGGCATCGCCGACCACCCGCAGGACTGGCACATGCTGCAGCGGGTCTGGCTCGACGACCTCGACCCCGACGACCCGCGTCGGGCGCCGCAGCCGTGAGGGTCGGGCTGGTCTGCCCCTACACCTGGGACACGCCGGGCGGGGTCCAGGCGCACGTGCGCGACCTGGCCGAGTCCCTCATCGAGATGGGGCACCAGGTGTCCGTCCTCGCCCCCGTGGACGAGCCCGAGGTCGAGCTCCCGGCGTACCTGGTGCCGGCGGGGCGGGCGGTCCCGGTGCCGTACAACGGCTCGGTGGCCCGGCTCTGCTTCGGCCCGGTGTCGCTCACCCGGACCCGGCGGTGGCTGCGCAAGGGCCGGTTCGACGTGCTGCACCTGCACGAGCCGACCGTGCCGTCGCTGTCGATGCTGGCCTGCTTCGCCGCGCGCGGCCCGATGGTCGCGACCTTCCACACCGCGACCGCGCGCAGCCGGGCGCTGCAGGTCTTCGGCACGACCCTGCAGCCGGGCCTGGAGAAGATCACCGGGCGCATCGCGGTGTCGCCCGCGGCCCGGCGGGTCGTCGTGGAGCACCTGGGGCACGACGCCGTGCTCGTCCCGAACGGCGTGTACGTCGACCGGTTCGCCGGTGCGAAGCCGCTGGCCGACCTGCCGGCCGGCCGGCGGCTGGTGTTCCTCGGCCGGATCGACGAGCCGCGCAAGGGGCTGGCGGTGCTGCTCGCGGCGCTGCCGGCGATCGCGGCACGGGTGCCGGACGTGCAGCTCGTCGTCGCCGGACCGGGTGACGTGGACGAGGTGCGCGAGGAGATCGACCCGAGGATGGCCGACCGGGTGCACCTGCTCGGGCTGGTGAGCGAGGCGGACAAGCCGCGGGTCTACGCCAGCGGCGACCTCTACGTCGCCCCCAACACCCACGGCGAGAGCTTCGGGATCGTGCTCATCGAGGCGATGGCGACCGGCACGCCGGTGGTCGCGAGCGACCTGCCCGCGTTCCGGCGCGTCCTCGACGACGGGGAGGCCGGCGTGCTGTTCCCGGTCGGTGACGCCGACGCGCTCGCCGACTCCGTCGTGGCGCTGCTGCTCGACGACGAGCGGCGCCGGCACCTGTCGGTCGCGGCAGCGCGGGTGGTGCAGGCCTACGACTGGCGGCACGTCGCCCGCCAGGTCGTCGAGGTCTACGAGACCGTCGCAGCGGCCGCCGTACCCGTCGAGCTCGACGACACCGCGGACGAGCCGGACGTCGAGGACTTCGGCCAGGAGGACGACCCCGGCCGGGTGTCGGAGACGCTGCGCCGCTGGCTCGCCGTCGTGCGGGAGCGCGTGGCGCCGTGACCGGCGACGTCCTGCTCCTCGTCGGGCTGGTCGTCCTCGTGGCGCTCTACGTCACCTGGACCGCCGGCCGGCTCGACCGGATGCACGCGCGCGTCGACGCGGCGTGGTCCGGCCTCGACGCCCAGCTGGTACGGCGGGCAGCCGCCGCCCGCGCCCTGCTCCCGCACCTGCCGGCCGGTCCGGAGGCCGTCGCGGTGGACGAGCGCGCGGTCGCCGCGCTCGCAGCCGAGGAGCACGGCCGCGAGGCCGTCGAGAACGCGCTGACCCGGGCGCTGCGGGCCGCCGTACCCCTCCTGCCCGAGACGCCGGGGGCGGAGGCAGCGCTGGCCGAGCTGGAGAGCGCGTCGTCGCGGGTGGGGCTGGCCCGCTCGTTCCACAACAGCGCGGTGACCGACACCCGGGCGCTGCGCCGGCGCCGGATGCCGCGGCTGCTGCGGCTGGCTGGCCACCGGGCCATGCCTTCCTTCTTCGACATGGACGACACGGCGTTTCGACCGTCCGCGTGACCGCCTGCCACCTACCGTGCACGGCATGAGGTCGAAGGCTCTCGTCGTCACCGTGGCAGCTGCCGCTGCGCTCCTCGCGGCCTGCTCGGGCAGCGGCAAGCCCACTGCGTCGCCGAGCCCGACCCCTAGCCCGACGGTCTCGCCGACGCCCAGCCCGACGCCGACACCGGTCCTCGACCCCCTCACCGGGCTCGCGCTCGTCCGCGGCCCCGTCGTCGCGGTGAAGGTCGACAACGCGCCCCTCGCGCGGCCGTACCAGCGCGGCATGCGGCAGGCGGCCGTGGTCTACCAGGAGCTCGTCGAGGGCGGGCTCACCCGCTTCATGGCCGTGTTCGAGAGCACCCAGGCCACCAGCGAGGTCGGCCCGGTGCGCAGCGGCCGCGAGTCCGACATCGACATCCTGCGGGTCTACGCCAAGCCGCCGCTGGCCTTCTCGGGCGCCCAGCCGGGGGTGCTCGCCCTCATCCGGGGCGCCGCCCGCGCCGGCTACCTCATCGACGCCTCCTACGACACGGCTCCCTACCTGTTCCGCCTCGGGGAGCGCCGCCGGGACGCGCGCAACTTCTTCGTCGTGCCCGCCCGGGTGGGGCAGCGCCGCGGTGGCGGCGACCCGCGCGACATCGGGTTCCGCTTCGGCCCCGAGCCGGGAGGCGTCCCGGTCACGGTCGCGACGGCCGCGTTCTCGCCGCAGTCGCGCATGCGGGTGCGGTTCGACGCCGCCAAGGGGCGCTGGGTGATCAGCCAGAACGGCCGGGTCGTCCCCGTCTCGCCGGCGAACGTCATCGTGCAGGAGGTCCGCACGAAGCCCAGCCGGTTCCACGACGTGCACCACATGAACACGCCGCTGACGATCTCCACCGGCACCGGTACGGCGTTCGTGCTGCGCGACGGCAAGCGCTTCAACGGGACGTGGCGGCGCAGCGCGTACGGACCCACCCGCTTCGTCGACGCGGCGGGCAAGGACATCCTGCTGAGCACCGGCCCGACGTGGGTCTTCCTGCTGCCGCGCAGCGGGTCTATCTCGTTCGGCTGAGCCCACGCCGCGGACTAGACTCGGGGCATGGCTGAGACCGGTACGACCCTCGTCAAGCGCGGCATGGCAGAGCAGCTCAAGGGCGGCGTGATCATGGACGTCGTCACGCCCGAGCAGGCCCGCGTCGCCGAGGACGCCGGGGCCGTCGCCGTGATGGCCCTCGAGCGCGTGCCGGCCGACATCCGGCGCGACGGCGGGGTCTCCCGGATGAGCGACCCGGACATGATCGACGGCATCAAGGCCGAGGTCACCATCCCCGTCATGGCCAAGGCCCGCATCGGGCACTTCGTCGAGGCCCAGGTGCTGCAGGCGATCGGCGTCGACTACGTCGACGAGTCCGAGGTGCTCACCCCGGCCGACTACGCCCACCACATCGACAAGCACGCCTTCACCGTGCCGTTCGTCTGCGGCGCGACCAACCTGGGCGAGGCGCTGCGCCGCATCTCCGAGGGCGCGGCGATGATCCGCTCCAAGGGCGAGGCGGGCACCGGTGACGTGTCGCAGGCCACCACCCACATCCGCACGATCCTGGGCCAGATCAAGCGGCTCACCACGATGGACTCCACCGAGCTGTTCGAGGCGGCCAAGGAGCTGCGCGCGCCGATCGAGCTGGTGCGCGAGACCGCCGAGCTCGGCCGGCTGCCCGTCGTGCTGTTCGTCGCCGGTGGCGTGGCCACCCCGGCGGACGCGGCGATGATGATGCAGCTCGGCGCGGACGGCGTGTTCATCGGCTCGGGCATCTTCAAGAGCGGCGACCCGGCCGCGCGCGCCCGCGCCTGCGTCGAGGCGACGGCCTACTACGAGGACGCCGACCGGATCGCCAAGGTCAGCCGCGGGCTGGGCGAGGCCATGGTCGGGATCGCCGCCGACTCGCTCGGCGCGGGCGACCTGCTGGCGAACCGGGGCTGGTGACCGCTCCCCGCATCGGGGTCCTCGCGCTGCAGGGGGACGTCCGCGAGCACCAGCGCGCCCTGGTCGCGGCCGGTGCCGTGCCCGTGCCGGTGAAGCGGCCGGAGGAGCTCGGCGGTCTCGCCGGCATCGTGCTGCCCGGCGGGGAGTCGACCACGATGGGCCGCCTCATGGGGCTGTTCGACCTGCTCGAGCCGCTGCGGGAGCTCCTCGCGGGCGGTCTCCCGGCGTACGGGACCTGCGCGGGCATGATCCTGCTGGCGCGTGACGTCGTCGACGGCCGGCCGGAGCAGCAGCTGCTGGGCGGGCTCGACATCACGGTCCGGCGCAACGCCTTCGGGTCGCAGGTCGACTCCTTCGAGCAGGACCTCGAGGTGCGCGGCGTCGGGGAGGTGCACGGCGTGTTCATCCGGGCCCCGTGGGTCGAGCGGGTCGGTCCGGACGTGGAGGTCCTCGGCTGCGTGGGCGAGCACCCGGTGGCGGTCCGCCAGGGGTCGCTGCTCGCGACGTCGTTCCACCCCGAGCTGACCGACGACCACCGGGTGCACGAGCTGTTCGTGGCTAGCATCAAGGCCGACTGAGGAGGACGGGGCCGTGAGCGGGCATTCCAAGTGGGCGACGACCAAGCACAAGAAGGCTGCGATCGACGCCAAGCGCGGCAAGCTCTTCGCCAAGCTCATCAAGACGATCGAGGTGGCCGCGCGCACCGGCGGCGGTGACCCGTCCGGCAACCCGACCCTGGCCGACGCGATCTACAAGGCCAAGAAGGAGTCGGTCCCCAACGACAACATCGACCGCGCCGTCAAGCGGGGCAGCGGCGAGCTGGGCGACGGCGTCAACTACGAGGAGATCACCTACGAGGCCTACGGCCCCGGGGGTACGGCGTTCCTCATCGAGTGCCTCACCGACAACCGCAACCGGGCCAACGCCGAGGTCCGCACCGCCATCACCCGCAACGGCGGCAACCCTGCCGACCCCGGCTCGGTGGCCTACCTGTTCAGCCGCAAGGGCACGGTGCTCGTCACGAAGACCGACGGGCTCACCGAGGACGACGTGCTGCTCGCCGTCCTCGACGCCGGCGCCGAGGAGGTCAACGAGCAGGAGGACGCGTTCGAGGTCGTCTGCGACGCCCCCGACACGCACGCCGTCCGCACCGCCTGCGTCGAGGCCGGGCTGACGGTCGACTCGGTCGAGGTCATCTGGGCGCCGTCGATGACGAACCAGCTCGAGGACGACGTGGCCCGCAAGGTGCTCAAGCTCGTCGACGCCCTCGAGGACCTCGACGACGTGCAGAACGTCTACGCCAACTTCGACGTCAGCGACGAGGTCCTCGAGTCCGTCTGAGGGCCTCGCACGAGGTCGGCGAACTCCTCGTCGCTCGGGTAGTCCTGCGGCAGCCGGACGCGCTGCCGCTCCAGCTCGAGCAGCCGCGCCACCTGCGCCCGCTCGAGCCGCAGCAGCGCCTCCACGGCGCCCGGGTCGAACTGGGTGCCGCTGTGCCGGACCACCTCCGCCACCGCCTGCTCCAGCGGGATGCCGCGCCGGTACGGGCGGTCGCTCGTCATCGCGTCCAGCGAGTCCGCGATGGCGAACAGCCGGGTGGCGAGCGGGATCTCCTCACCGCGCAGCCCGCGCGGGTAGCCGCGGCCGTCCCAGCGCTCGTGGTGGGTCAGCACGATCTCGCTGACGAGCGGGGAGAAGCCGGCCTGGCCGACGATGCGGTGCCCGATCTCCGGGTGGGTGTCCATGATCTGCCGCTCGTGCGCGTCCAGCGGCCCGGGCTTGCGCAGGATCGCGTCCGGGATGCCGATCTTGCCGACGTCGTGCAGCAGGAAGCCGAAGGACAGCTGCTCGTCGGCGGCGAGCGCGGGGTCGACCTCCTCCAGCAGCGCCTGCGCCAGCGCCGTCACCCGTTGCACGTGCCCGCCGGTCCCGGTGTCGCGCGCCTCGATGGCCTGCGCCAGCGCCGCGGCGCTCTGCCGGTGGTGGTGCGCCAGCGCGTCGTGCGCGGCGTGCAGCGCGGTGCTCGAGCGCCGCAGCTCGCGGACGCTCTCCTCCGTGCGGGCGAGGTACTGCTTCTGCGCCTGCCGCAGCAGGGCGGGCGGCACGAGGAACGCCACGACGCCCCAGCCCTGCGCCAGCGTCCACGCGGACCCGAGCAGCGCGCCCAGCAGCCCGTACGCCGTGAACGACGGCAGCAGCCACCCCAGGTCCTCGCGCAGCACGCGGCGCGCCGGCCGGCCCTGGTCGAGCCCGACCGCGAGGGCCACCAGCCCGTTGTCGACCGCGAAGTAGGCGACGCCGGCGAGCAGGCCGGCGAGGACGACCCAGGGGAGCGCGGCCCCCACCGCGGGCGCCGTGATCAGGGCGACGGCGCACGCGGACAGCGCGAGCGCGCACGGGTTGAAGACGTGCTGCTCGACGCGCCGCGTCCCCGACCGCACGGTCGTGGTGATGCCCGCCGCGACCGCCGCGAGCAACGCCGCCCGCGCCTCGCCCGCCGCCGCAGCGGCCAGCACGGGTACGGCGGACAGCGAGACCGTGGAGGAGCCGTACACGTCGGCGCCGACGACCTCGGCCAGCACCGCGAGCGCCGGGAAGACGAGCAGCGGCCAGGCGGCACCGGCCGGCAGCAGCCCGACCACGACGACCGCGCCGACGACCGCCGCCAGCGCCGTACCCACCACGAGCCCACGCAGCCGTGCTGTCATCGCGGCCTCCCCCCGGATCGTCGTCGAGGGTGACAAACCCCTTGCCGGAAGTGGCGGCGGCGCGCCGAGAGCGCGCCTCCCCGGTTGACCGGCCGGTCCGCCGTACCCTCCCGAACAGGTGTTCCAAGGGAGGTGCGCGGGTGCGGGTGCTGGGGGTCGACCCCGGGCTGACGCGGTGCGGGCTCGGGGTCGTCGAGGGCGTCCCCGGTCGGGTCTCGCTCGTCGCCGTCGGCGTCGCGCGCACGCCCGCTGACGCCGACCTCGGCGCGCGGCTGGTCGCCCTGGAGCGCGAGGTGGAGCGCTGGCTCGACCTGCACGAGCCCGACGCGGTGGCCGTGGAGCGGGTCTTCGCGCAGCACAACGTGCGCACCGTCATGGGCACGGCCCAGGCGGGAGCGGTGGCCATCACCTGCGCCGCCCGGCGCGGCATCCCGGTCGCGCTGCACACGCCGAGCGAGGTGAAGGCGGCCGTCACCGGGTCGGGCCGTGCCGAGAAGGCGCAGGTCGGGGCGATGGTCACCCGGATCCTGCGGCTCACCGAGCTCCCGCGCCCGGCGGACGCCGCCGACGCGCTCGCCCTGGCGATCTGCCACGCCTGGCGCGCCCCGATGCTGGCCCGGCTGCGTTGATCGCCTCGGTCGCCGGGCGGGTGAGCGCCCACACGGCCACCGGCGTCGTCGTCGTGGTCGGGGGCGTGGGCCTGGCCGTGCACACCACCCCCGGCACCCGGGCCCGGCTCCGCACGGGGGAGGACGCCGCGCTCGCGACCTCGCTGGTCGTGCGCGAGGACTCCCTGACCCTGTACGGCTTCGAGACCGACGACGAGCGCGAGCTGTTCGAGGTGCTGCAGACCGCCAGCGGCGTCGGCCCGAAGGTCGCGCAGGCCGTCCTCACCGTGCACACCCCTGACGCGGTGCGCCGGGCGCTCGCGACCGAGGACCTCACCGCCCTGACCCTCGTGCCCGGGATCGGCCGCAAGGGCGCGCAGCGGATGGTGCTCGAGCTCAAGGACAAGCTCGGCCTCGTCGGCTCCGCACCCCCGGGTACGGCGGGCGGCTGGCGCGACACGCTCAGCGAGGCGCTCACCGGGCTGGGCTGGACCCAGGCGCAGGCCGACGAGGTCGTCGTCGGGCTGGCCGCCGAGCACCCCGACGCCACGCCGGCGGACGTACCGGCCCTGCTCAAGGCAGCCCTTGCGAGGATGGCGAGATGAGCGAGGACGACGAGGCGGCCGAGCTGGCCCGGCTGACCGCCCGGCCGGACGCCGACGAGGGGGAGCGGCTCGCCGAGGCGGCGCTGCGCCCGCGGCGGCTCGAGGAGTTCGTCGGTCAGGAGCGGGTCCGCGAGCAGCTGTCCCTCGTGCTGCACAGCGCCCAGCGCAGGCAGCGGCCGCCCGACCACGTGCTGCTGTCCGGCGCCCCGGGGCTGGGCAAGACCTCGCTCGCCATGATCATCGCGGCGGAGCTCGGCGTACCGATCCGGATCACCAGCGGCCCGGCGCTGGAGCGCGCGGGCGACCTCGCTGCCCTCGTGAGCCAGCTGACCGAGGGCGAGGTGCTGTTCATCGACGAGATCCACCGCATCAGCCGGCCCGCGGAGGAGCTGCTCTACGTCGCGATGGAGGACTTCCGCGTCGACGTCGTCGTCGGCAAGGGCCCCGGCTCCACGGCGATCCCGCTCGAGGTGGCCCCGTTCACCCTGGTCGGCGCCACCACCCGGTCGGGCCTGCTCACCGGGCCGCTGCGCGACCGGTTCGGGTTCACCGCGCACATGGAGCCGTACACGCCGGAGGAGCTCGAGAGGGTGCTGCACCGGTCCGCCGGCCTGCTCGACGTGCACCTCGACCCCGACGGGGCCGGCGAGATCGCCGGGCGCTCGCGCGGCACGCCACGCGTCGCGAACCGGCTGCTCCGGCGGGTCCGCGACTACGCCGAGGTCCGGGCCGACGGCCGGGTCACCCTCGACGTGGCCCGGGCCGCGCTGGCGGTCTACGACGTCGACGAGCTCGGCCTGGACCGCCTCGACCGTGCGGTGCTCATCGCGCTCGTGCAGCGGTTCAACGGCGGCCCCGTGGGCCTGTCCACGCTCGCGGTGGCGGTCTCGGAGGAGCCGGAGACGGTCGAGGACGTCGCCGAGCCCTTCCTCGTGCGCAGCGGCCTGGTCGTGCGCACGCCGCGCGGCCGGGTGGCGACGCCGGCCGCCTGGCGGCACCTCGGGCTGCGTCCGCCGGGCCCGGTCGACGTGCTGCCGCTGGACCTCGACTCGGCCTGACCCTGCGTAGACTCCCCACCTGTGCAACGGGGGCATTGCGCCCACCGTCGCCCGCGCACGCGATGCACCCTGCAGCCCGCTCACCACGGGGGGCTGCCCCGAGACAGGAGACCGCTCCTCGTGGCACGTCCCGGCCCGTCGTCCCGAGGCCAGCTGCACGTCTGGCGCTACCTCGGGGCACTCCTGGTCCTCTTCGTGGCCCTCTACACGACCGTGGCCTTCGCCGGTCAGGGCAGCGCGTGGCTCAAGCCCAAGCTCGGCCTCGACCTGCAGGGCGGGGCGCAGGTGATCCTCACGCCCAAGACCGAGAGCGGGAAGACCGCGAGCTCCGCCCAGCTGTCGACGGCCGTCGACATCCTGCGGCAGCGCGTGAACGGCGCCGGCGTCTCGGAGGCCGAGGTCTTCGTGGAGGGCGAGCAGATCGTCGTCCAGGTGCCCGGCGGCAACCGCGACAGCATCAAGGCCGCCACGAAGACGGCCCAGCTGCAGATGCGGCGGCTCGTCGAGTCCGCGCCGGTCGTCCCCACGACGCCCCCGACGACCGCGCCGAGCGCCACGCCGAGTGCCGCGGTGAGCACGCCGACCGCCAGCGCGACGCCCAAGAAGCGCCCGGTCACCGCGGGGCTCGTCCAGGCCGGTACCCCGACCCCGACCTCGACCCCGTCCGCCACCCCGTCGCCCAGCGAGGCGCCCGCGGACGCCGGGCCGCTGGTCCGGTCCGGTGACGTCTACAGCCCGCAGGCCTTCGCGCTGCTCGACTGCAGCGACCCCAAGGCCCGGCTCGGCGGCGCGCCCGACGCGCCGAACCAGGAGATCGTCGCCTGCGACCGCTTCGGCACCGAGAAGTACCACCTCGCCGTCGCGAAGGTCGTCGGCAAGGACGTCAAGGGCGCCAACGTCGGCACCGACAGCCTCGGCACCCAGATCAAGGTCGTCGTGTCCTTCAAGGGCAAGGGTCAGGACAAGTTCACGAACCTCACCAAGGAGGCGTTCGGGGCCACCCCGCCCACGAACCGGGTGGCGATCGTGCTCGACGGCGTGGTCTACAGCGCCCCGACGATCCAGAACGTCATCAACGGCGACGCGGAGATCACCGGCGGCTTCTCCCAGAAGGAGGCCGAGCAGCTCGCCAACGTGCTCAAGTTCGGTGCCCTTCCGCTGAACTTCGAGTCCGGCGACGCGGAGGTCATCTCGGCCAGCCTCGGTGACGACCAGCTCCGCTCCGGCCTCATCGCCGGCGGCATCGGCCTGGCGGCGGTCGTCGTCTACTCGCTGCTCTACTACCGGATGCTCGGCTTCATCACGATCAGCTCGCTGCTCGTCAGCGGTGGGCTCACCTACGCGATGGTCTGCGTGCTCGGCAAGCAGATCGGCTTCGCGCTCTCGCTCGCCGGCATCGCCGGCTTCATCGTCGCCGTCGGCATCACGGCCGACTCCTTCGTCGTCTACTTCGAGCGCCTGAAGGACGAGATCAAGGAGGGCCGCACGCCGCGGTCGGCGGTCGACGTCGCCTGGAAGCGGGCCATCCGCACCATCCTCAACGCGGACGCCGTCTCGCTGCTCGCCGCGGTGCTCCTCTACTTCTTCAGCGTCGGCGGGGTCCGCGGCTTCGCCTTCACCCTCGGCCTGTCCACGATCCTCGACCTCGTCGTGGTCACGCTGTTCACCCGGCCGCTCATCTCGCTGCTGTCCCGGCAGCGGTGGTTCTCGCGGACCGGCCCGACCGGGTTCTACGGGCCCGACGGCGGCCAGCCCAGCACGGGTGCGACCCGCCCGTCCCTGACCACCCCCCAGGAGGCCTGAGATGGGCATCGTCCACCGCCTGTACCACGGCGAGACGGCGTTCCCGCTCATCGCCCGCCGTCGTCGCTTCTACGCCGTCTCGATCGCCCTGTGCGTCATCGCGCTCGGCAGCCTCATCTTCCGCGGCTTCAACCTGGGCGTGGAGTTCAAGGGCGGCGCCATCTTCACGGTGAGCGCGCCGTCGAGCGTCGACCTGCACGACACCCGCACGTTCGTCGAGTCGCTCGGCGTCAACGAGCCGATCGTGCAGACGGTGAAGACCTCCACCGGCCAGACCAAGGTCCGCATCGAGAGCGCGCCGCTGACGCAGGCCGAGGAGCAGAAGGTCGTCGAGGGGCTCGCGTCGCACTTCAAGGTCGACGCGAACAGCATCGACAGCCGTGACGTCGGCGCCTCCTGGGGCAAGCAGGTCACCCGCAAGGCGCTGCAGGGCCTGGTGGCCTTCCTCATCGCGGTGATCCTGTTCATCTCGGTGCGGTTCGAGCCCAAGATGGCTGCGGCCGCGATCATCGCCCTCGTCCACGACCTGCTGCTCGCGGCCGGCATCTACTCGATCACGCAGTTCGTGGTCACGCCCTCGACGATCATCGCCCTGCTCACCGTCCTCGGGTACTCGCTCTACGACACGATCGTCGTGTTCGACCGGGTCGACGAGAACACCAAGGGCATCGAGCGCGGCAACAAGTCCACCTACAGCGAGGCGGCGGAGCTGGCGGTCAACCAGACCTTCATGCGCTCGTTCAACACCTCGCTCATCGCGCTGCTCCCGGTCTCCGGGCTGCTGTTCGTCGGCGCCCTGCTCCTCAAGGCCGGGACGCTCAAGGACCTGGCGCTGGCGCTGTTCGTCGGCCTCGGCGCCGGCGCCTACTCCAGCCTGTTCCTCGCGACCCCGCTGCTCGCCGACCTCAAGGAGCGCGAGCCGCGGTTCGTGGCCCTGCAGGGCCGCGTCGCGCAGCGCCGCTCCGGTGCCGCCGCTCCGGTGCGGCTCTCCCAGCGGTCGACGAACGCGGCCGAGGGCGAGGCCGTCGAGAGCGCACCGGTCGCCACCGCCACGGCCACCGCCGTACGGCGGACCGGTGCCCCGCCGGCGAAGCGCAAGCCCAAGGGCAGCCGGCCGACCGGCAAGAAGCGCAAGCGCTGACCGTGGCCGACCGCCTCGCGGCGCTGATCCGGGACGTCCCCGACTACCCGCAGCCGGGGATCGTCTTCAAGGACCTCACCCCGCTGCTCGAGGACGCCGCCGGGCTGCGCGAGGCCGTCGACCGCATGGCGGCCGGGCACGAGCCCGGGTCCGTCGACAAGGTCGTCGGGATCGAGGCCCGCGGCTTCGTCCTCGCGGCGGCGGTCGCGTACGTCCTCGGTGCCGGCCTGGTCCTCGTGCGCAAGCCGGGCAAGCTGCCGCGCGAGGTGCACGAGCGCAGCTACGACCTCGAGTACGGCAGCAACACCCTCGCCGTGCACCAGGACGCCTTCCGAGCCGGGGACCGGGTGCTCGTCGTCGACGACGTCCTCGCCACCGGCGGTACGGCGGCCGCCGCCGTGCACCTCGTCGAGCACTGCGGCGCGACGGCGGTGGGCGTGGAGGTCCTGCTCGAGCTGCTCTTCCTGGACGGCCGGGCCGCACTGCCCGGTACGGCGGTCCGCTCGGTGCTCACCGCCTAGACTGGGCTCCCAGCCGGCGAGGGAGGTGCGCGTGAACCCTGAAGCGCCTCCGACAGCCCCTGCCGAGGCACCGGAGCCGGCCGTGCCGCCGCGTCAGGTCGACCTCGACGACCACGACCGCGTCGGGGAGGCCGTCGAGGCCACCCCGGGTGGCGGCCCGCCGACCGGCCGTCGCGTGCGGGCCCGGCTGGCCCGGCTCACCGCGCCGTCCAAGCCGGGCAGCACGCCGCCGGTCCTCGAGCCGCTGCTGCGCACGCTGCGGACCAGCCACCCCAAGGCCGACACCAAGGACGTCGTCCGCGCCTACGAGATCGCCGAGCAGATGCACGGCGACCAGCGCCGGCGCAGCGGGGACCTGTACATCACGCACCCGCTCGCGGTCGCCACCAGCCTCGCCGAGCTCGGCATGGACCCCACGACCCTCACGGCCGCGCTGCTCCACGACACGGTCGAGGACACGCCGTACACGCTGGAGGACGTCCGGGAGGAGTTCGGCGAGGACGTCGCGCACCTCGTCGACGGCGTCACCAAGCTCGACAAGATCAAGTACGGCGAGGCCGCCGAGGCGGAGACGATCCGCAAGATGGTCGTGGCGATGGCCCGCGACCCGCGGGTGCTCGTCATCAAGCTCGCCGACCGGCTGCACAACATGCGCACCCTGCGGTACCTGCGTCAGGAGAAGCAGGAGCGGATCGCCACCGTCACCCTGGAGATCTTCGCGCCGCTGGCGCACCGGCTCGGCATGAACACCATCAAGTGGGAGCTCGAGGACCTGGCGTTCGCCACCCTCTACCCCAAGCGGTACGACGAGATCGTGCGGCTCGTCGCCGACCGCGCGCCCTCGCGCGACACCCAGCTGGCCGAGCTCGTCGAGGCGGTGAGCGAGCACCTCAAGGACGCGAAGATCAAGGCGACCGTGAGCGGCCGGCCGAAGCACTACTACTCGATCTACCAGAAGATGATCGTGCGCGGCCGCGACTTCGCCGACATCTACGACCTCGTCGGCATCCGGGTCACCGTCGACTCCGTCCGCGACTGCTACGCCGCGCTCGGCACCATCCACGCCCTCTGGTCACCGGTGCCGGGGCGGTTCAAGGACTACATCGCGCGGCCCAAGTTCAACATGTACCAGTCGCTGCACACCTCGGTGATCGGGCCGTTCGGCAAGCCCGTCGAGCTGCAGATCCGCACCCTCGAGATGCACAAGCGCGCCGAGTACGGCATCGCGGCCCACTGGAAGTACAAGGAGGGCGGCGGCCCCGCCCCCGGCGGCGACGACATGGCCTGGCTGCGGCAGCTGCTCGACTGGCAGAAGGAGGCCGCCGACCCGGGGGAGTTCCTCGACTCGCTGCGCTTCGACCTGCACAGCGCCGAGGTCTTCGTCTTCACCCCGAAGGGCGACGTCATCTCGCTGCCCGCCGGCGCCACCCCGGTCGACTTCGCGTACGCCGTGCACACCGAGGTCGGGCACCGCTGCATCGGTGCCCGGGTCAACGGGCGGCTCGTGCCGCTGGAGTCGACGCTCGACAACGGCGACGTCGTCGAGGTCTTCACCTCCAAGGCGGAGAGCGCGCACCCGAGCCAGGACTGGCTGCAGTTCGTCAAGAGCCCGCGGGCGCGCAACAAGATCCGGCAGTGGTTCGCCAAGGAGCGGCGCGAGGACGCGGTCGAGCACGGCAAGGACGCCATCGGCCGGGCCATGCGCAAGCACGGCCTGCCGCTGCAGCGGCTGCTCGGCGGCGACGCCCTGCACACGCTCGCCAAGGAGATGCGGCTCGCCGACGTGTCCGCCCTGTACGCCGAGGTCGGCGAGGGCCGGGTCTCCGCGCAGACCGTCGTGCAGCGGGTCATCGCCCAGCTCGGTGGGGCGGAGGGCGCGGTCGAGGACCTGGCGGAGACCGCCGTACCGACCCGGCCGTCGCGCAGCCGTCCCGCGGGCGACCCGGGTGTCGTGGTCAAGGGCGTCGACGACCTCTGGGTGAAGCTCGCCAAGTGCTGCACGCCTGTGCCGGGTGACGACGTCATCGGGTTCGTCACGCGCGGACGCGGTGTGTCCGTGCACCGCCGCGACTGCCCGAACGCCGGCGAGCTGCTGGGTTCCCCGGAGCGGCTGGTCGAGGTCGAGTGGGCCCGTCCGGCGGCGGGGACGATGTTCCTCGTCAACATCCAGGTCGAGGCCCTCGACCGCACCCGGCTCCTGTCCGACGTGACCCGCGTGCTCTCCGACGCGCACGTGAACATCCTCAGTGCCACCGTCACGACGACACGTGACCGCGTCGCCGTCTCGCGGTTCTCCTTCGAGATGGCCGACCCGACGCACATGGGCCACCTGCTCAACCAGGTCCGCGGTGTCGAAGGCGTGTACGACGCCTACCGCGTCACCTCCTGAGCCCTCTCCCACGAGGAGATCGGCTCGGGCGCGGCGTCCTCCACAGGGCCTGAACGGGATCCACAGGCGCTGCTCGCGCGCTGAGTGGCTGTCGCTCGGAGGCCGAGGGTGCGTGGGCGCCCGTCCACACCGTCGGGCGTCCCCGCACCGCTCGAGGAGCCCACCTTGCTCGCCCGCCGCAACCCGTCGTACCTGGTCCTGGCGCTGATCGCCCTCGCCTCCTCAGTGTTCGCGCTCAACACGCCCGCGCACGCCATCTCGGCGCCGCAGCGCGCGGAGGTGCACTACACGAGCTCGTACGCGGAGCTGCGCTGGTCACAGGTGAGCGACGCGACCTCGTACGCCGTGGAGGTCTCCAAGGACGGCTACTACGGCCCGTGGCGCCGGTGGACGACGAACAGCGCGACCACGGTGCTGCAGATCCCGCTCGGCGCCCACCC
>DATJGA010000033.1:0-5871 GCA_035495395.1 Mycobacteriales bacterium
CTCATCGAGCTCTCGGAGTTCGTGAAGCAGTTCGAGGAGACCTTCGGCGTCACCGCCGCCGCTCCGGTCGCCGTGGCCGCCGCTCCGGCTGCCGCCGGCGGTGCCGCGGCCACGGACGCCGGTGGCGACGCCGAGCAGGACGAGTTCGACGTCATCCTCGAGGACGCCGGCGACAAGAAGATCCAGGTCATCAAGGAGGTGCGCACGCTCACGAGCCTCGGCCTGAAGGAGGCCAAGGACCTCGTGGACGGCGCCCCCAAGCCGGTCCTGGAGAAGGTGAACAAGGAGGCCGCCGAGAAGGCCAAGGCGGCCCTCGAGGGCGCCGGCGCCAAGGTCACCGTCAAGTAGCTCGTACGCACGCCCGGACGGGGCGGTCCTCCCTGCGCGGGAGGGCCGCCCCGTCCGCGTTGCGGCCCTGGTGCGACGCGGATGCCGCTTTGTTACCGGCCGGTCAACACCTGCGGGGCAAACCCCCGTATCCTCGGCACCCGGCGTGTGGGTACGGTCACACGGGCAGGGTTCGGCCAAGCGGAGCCACACAGGAGCGGAGCAGCCAGTGGGTGTCGAGATCCGCGTGGAGCACCTCACCAAGCGGTTCGGTCGCCAGACCATCTGGGAGGACGTCTCCCTCACCCTGCCCGCCGGCGAGATCTCGGTGCTGCTCGGCCCGTCGGGCACGGGCAAGTCGGTGTTCCTCAAGACCCTCATCGGGCTGCTCAAGCCCGAAGCGGGCTCCATCGTGATCAACGGCGCCGACATCACCAAGGTCAAGGAGCGCGAGCTCTACGAGATCCGCAAGCTCTTCGGCGTGCTCTTCCAGGACGGCGCGCTGTTCGGCTCGCAGAACCTCTACGACAACATCGCCTTCCCCCTGCGCGAGCACACGAAGAAGTCCGAGCGCGAGATCCGCGACATCGTGCTCGACAAGATGGAGATCGTGGGCCTGTCCGGCGCGGAGAAGAAGCTGCCGGGCGAGATCTCCGGCGGCATGCGCAAGCGCGCGGGCCTGGCCCGTGCGCTGGTCCTCGACCCGGAGATCCTGCTCTTCGACGAGCCCGACTCGGGGCTGGACCCGGTGCGCACGGCGTACCTGAACCAGCTCATCGTCGACCTCAACGCGCAGATCGAGGCGACGTTCCTCATCGTCACCCACGACGTCAACACGGCGCGCACGGTGCCCGACAACATCGGGCTGCTCTACCGCCGGCACCTGGCGATGTTCGGCCCGCGCGAGATGCTGCTGAGCAGCAACGAGCCCGTGGTGCGCCAGTTCATCAACGCGCAGCGGCAGGGCCCGATCGGCATGGCCGAGGAGAAGGACGCCAACGAGCTCGAGGCGGAGAAGGACATCGCCATCGGCGAGCTCCCGCCCATCCCGGTGCAGCTCCCGACCAGCAGCGGTGAGCTCCGGCACACCCAGCGCGAGCCGGGCGCCTGGCTGAAGGAGAACGGCGTCGAGCCGCCTCCGGGCTCCTTCCCGGGCCTCGGCCTCGACTTCGGCGGCGGGACCGAGACCCGCGCGAGCACCCGCAAGGCCCCTGCCCGAGGCAACGTCGCGGTCGTCGAGGAGCCGCCGGCCAAGCCTCGCCGTACCGCGGCGAAGAAGGCGCCCGCGAAGAAGGCGGCGCCCCGCAAGAAGACCGACGGCACCTGATGGCCGTAGCCCCACTCGCGCCGGTCCGCATCGCCGGTGACTTCTTCGCCCTCTCGCTGGACGTGCTGCGGGGGCTGTTCAAGCGCCCGTTCCAGTGGCAGGAGTTCATCCAGCAGTCCTGGTTCATCGCGAGCGTCACGATCTTCCCGACCGCGCTCGTGTCGATCCCGTTCGGGGCGGTCCTCGCCCTGCAGATCGGCAACCTCACCAAGCAGATCGGCGCCCAGTCCTTCACCGGCGCCGTCGCCGTCCTCGGCGTCGTGCGCGAGGCCAGCCCCATCGTCACGGCCCTGCTCATCGCCGGCGCCGGCGGCTCCGCCATCTGCGCCGACCTCGGCTCGCGCAAGATCCGCGAGGAGATCGACGCGATGGAGGTGCTCGGCGTCTCGCCGCTCGCCCGCCTCGTCGTCCCCCGCGTGCTCGCCTGCATGCTCGTCGCGTTCTTCCTCAACGGCATGGTCGCGGTCGTCGGCGTCATGGGCGGCTACTTCTTCAACGTCATCCTCCAGGGCGGTACGCCGGGGGCGTACCTCGCGTCCTTCACCGCCCTCGCGCAGCTGCCCGACCTCTACGTCGGCGAGATCAAGGCTCTCATCTTCGGGATGCTCGCCGCGCTGGTCGCGGCGTACAAGGGGCTGAACGCCAAGGGCGGCCCGAAGGGCGTGGGCGACGCGGTGAACCAGAGCGTCGTCATCAGCTTCATGCTGCTGTTCCTCACCAACTTCATCATCACGGCGATCTACTTCCAGGTCGTCCCGCAGAAGGGGGGCTGAGGTGGCCGTCAGCTCGGGCACCCCGCTGCCCCCCGTGATCGCCGGTCCGTACCGCGTCGTCCGGCGCGTGCTCGACGGCCTGCTCGGGATGCTCGACGACCTGGGTGCCCAGCTGTCGTTCTACGCCCGCTCGTTCGCCTGGACCTGGCGCGTCCTGCTCCGCTACAAGCGGGAGGTCGTGCGGCTGCTCGCCGAGGTGGCCCTGGGGTCCGGCGCGCTGGCCCTCGTCGGCGGCACGATCGGCGTCATCGCCTTCCTCACGTTCTTCACCGGCACCGAGGTCGGCCTGCAGGGGTACGCCGCCCTCAACCAGCTCGGCACCGCCAACTTCACGGCCTTCCTCAGCGCCTACTTCAACACCCGTGAGATCGCGCCGCTCGTGGCGGGGCTCGCGCTGTCGGCCACGGTCGGCTGCGGCTTCACCGCGCAGCTCGGCGCGATGCGCATCTCGGAGGAGGTCGACGCGCTCGAGGTCATGGGCGTGCCGTCGCTGCCCTTCCTCGTGACGACGCGCATGATCGCCGGGTTCATCGCCGTCGTCCCGCTGTACGTCGTGGGGCTGCTGTCGTCGTACTTCGCGGCGCGCACCATCACCACGGGCTTCTACAAGCAGTCGACCGGCACGTACGACCAGTACTTCCACCAGTACCTGCCACCGATCGACGTGGTGTACAGCTTCGTCAAGGTGCTGATCTTCGCCCTGATCGTCATCCTCATCCACTGCTACTACGGCTACTACGCCTCGGGCGGTCCCGCCGGCGTCGGCGTGGCCGTCGGCCGGGCCGTGCGCACGGCCATCGTCGCGATCAACCTGGTGGACTTCTTCCTCAGCCTCGCGATCTGGGGCGCCACCACCACCGTCCGGATCGCAGGCTGACGATGTCCGGACCTGCCCCTGTCACCGGTGCCGCGCTCGCGCGGCGTCGGGTCGCCGGCATCGCCTTCCTCGTCGTCATCGCGATGCTCGTCGGGCTCACCGTCGCGCTGTACCAGAAGGCCTTCACCCCGATCGTGAAGGTCACGCTGCTCACCGACCGCATCGGCAACCAGCTGTCGGCGCAGGCCGACGTGAAGCTGCGCGGGATGGTCGTCGGCCGGGTGCGCAGCGTGCACGCCGAGCCGAACGGCGCGCGGATCGACCTGGCGCTGGACCCGAAGCGGGTCGGCCTCATCCCCGAGAACGTCTCGGCCCAGCTGATCCCCAAGACGCTGTTCGGAGAGAAGTTCGTCGACCTCGTGCTCCCCACCGACCCGGCCGCGCAGCACCTGCGCTCCGGCGACGTGATCCCGCAGGACCGCTCGGCCACGGCGCTGGAGACCGAGCGGGTGCTCAACGACCTGCTCCCGCTGCTCAAGACGCTGCGCCCGCAGGACCTGTCGATCACCCTGAACGCGCTGTCGACCGCCCTGCGCGACCGCGGCGAGAAGCTGGGCGGCAACTTCGTGGCGGCGGGGGCGTACTTCCGCCGCCTCAACCCGGCGCTGCCGCAGGCCGGGTCGGACCTGCAGGGGCTGGCCGACCTGGCCGACAACGTGGCCACCGCCACGCCGGACCTGCTGCGGGTGCTCGACAACCTCTCGGTCAGCAGCCGCAACCTCGTGTCCGAGCGCGCGGACCTCGACGCCTTCCTCACCTCGACGCAGGGCTTCGCCGCGTCGGCCCGCTCGATCGTCGCGGCGAGCGAGCAGGACCTCATCGACCTGTCGCAGGACTCCGTGGCGTCCCTGCAGCTGTTCGCCCGGTACTCGCCCGAGCTGCCGTGCTTCCTCACCGGCCTGGCGCGCTACGAGCCGATCGTGGCGCGCACGTTCGGCGGAGCGCAGGCGGGGCTGCACATCACCCTCGAGGGCACCCAGGACAACGGCGGGTACGCCCCGGGCCAGGAGCCGAAGTACCGCGACACCCGCGGGCCGGCGTGCTGGCGCCTGCCGCACCCGCCCGTGCCCGAGCCGGACGACAAGTTCGACGACGGCTACCGCACGACCACCACGCCGTCGAACGACCCGCGGCGCCTGGCGGGTGAGCCGTGAAGACCACCGGCGCCCTCATCAAGCTGATCATCTTCATGGTGGTCACCTCGATGCTGACCTTCGTGCTCGCGGCCACGATCGGGAACTTCGGCGCGGGCAACACCGCCTCGTACCACGTGCGCTTCACCGACGTGACCGGTCTGCTCCCGGGCAACGAGGTCCGCATCGCGGGCGTCAAGGTCGGCAGCGTGAAGCGCATCGCGCTCAAGGGCGACCAGGCCGACGTGCTCGTCAGCATGCAGGGCGGTCACCGCCTCACCGAGGGCAACACCGTCCAGGTCCGCTACCGCAACCTCGTGGGGGAGCGGTACCTCGCGGTCCAGGAGGGCGAGGGCTCGAGCACGCCGCTCAAGGAGGGCGCGACGGTGCCGGTGGAGCGCACCCAGCCGGCGCTCGACCTGACCGTGCTCTTCAACGGGTTCCGCCCGCTGTTCCAGGCGCTCGACCCCAAGACCGTCAACGACGTGTCGTTCGAGATCATCCAGACGCTGCAGGGGGAGGGCGGGACGGTCGACGCGCTGCTCGCCCGCACCGCGTCCCTCACCAACAGCCTCGCCGACAAGGACGCCGTCATCGGCCGCGTCGTCGACAACCTCACGACGGTGCTCGCGACCGTCGACCAGCGCGACAGCGAGCTGTCCGACCTCATCGTCCAGCTGCGCCGCCTCGCCGAGGGCTTCGCGCAGGACCGCAAGGACATCGGCAGCTCGATCGCGGGCATCGGCGACCTCACCGACGCGACGGCCGGGCTGCTCGCGGGGATCCGGCCCGGGCTGCGGAGCGACATCAAGAACCTCGGCGCGCTCGCCGCCAACCTCGACAAGGGGAAGGCGGAGATCGACGGCGTGCTGCAGCGGCTGCCCGAGAAGCTCAACCGCATCGTCGCGACCGCCTCCTACGGCGGCTGGTTCAACTTCTACCTCTGCGGCGTGGACGTGAACGGCGTCCAGGTCGTCAACAGCGCTGCGCGGTGCCAGAAGTGACGCCGTTCCGGGAGCGCAACAAGACGGTCATCGGCCTGGTGGGCGTGGGCACGATCCTGCTGCTGCTCGTCGGCTCGTTCAAGACGGACGCGCTGCCGGTGATCGGCTGCGGCACCCACTACAAGGCCGACTTCACCGAGGCCGCCGGGCTGCAGAAGATGGACGAGGTGCGGGTCGCCGGCGTCAAGGTCGGCAAGGTGACCGGCATCGACCTCGCGGGCGACCACATCGAGGTGACGATGTGCGTGAAGAACGCGGACCTCGGCGCCCTCACCCACGCGGACATCAAGATCAAGACGGTGCTGGGGCGCAAGTACATGGCGCTCACCTCCGACGGTGACGGCCACCTCGACCCCAAGAAGACGATCCCGACCTCGCGCACCTCGTCGCCGTTCGACGTCTCGCCCGCGTTCCAGCAGCTGGCCCGGAC
>DATJGA010000034.1:0-5267 GCA_035495395.1 Mycobacteriales bacterium
GCACGTCGAGCGCCCCGAACGGCTCGTCCATGAGCAGGATCGAGGGCTCGTTGATGAGCGTCTGCGCGAGGGCGACCCGCTTGCGCATGCCGCCGGAGAGCTGGTGCGGGTGGTAGTCCTCGAACCCGCCGAGCCCGACCCGCTGCACCCAGTCGCGGGCCTGCTCCTGGGCGTCGCGCTTCGCCGTACCCCGGTAGCGGGGGCCGGCGGCGACGTTGTCGAGCACCGAGCGCCAGGGCAGCACGGCGTCGGACTGGAACATGTAGCCCAGCCCCTCCGGGATGCCGACGACCGGTCGGCCGTCGACCTCGACCAGGCCGGCGGTCGCCGGCTCGAGGCCGGAGACCAGCGACAGCGTCGTCGACTTGCCGCAGCCGGTCGGGCCGACGACCGAGACGAACTCGCCGCGGCGGACGGTGAGGTCGACGTCGTGGATCGCGGTGTACGACCCGTCACGGGTCGGGAACGCCTTGGTGGCACCGCTGAGGCGGATGGCCACCTGCTCCTGTGCATCGGTTGAGGTCATGGCCGAGGAACGTAGGTGTGACCTCGCTCACGCCGGAAGCCTTGTTGCGCTTGCGTCGACAGCTCGTGCAAAGCGCGTTTCGTGCGTTCTGCTCGACCGTGCCTCCGGGCCGCTCCGGGCCGTACGGTCGGGGCATGAGACCCCGGCTGACGTTCGCGCGTCAGGCGCTGCTGCTGCAGCTCGGTGTGCTCGCGCTGGTGCTCGGCGCGGGTCTCGGCCTCGTCGCGCTGCTGCTGCGGTCGGAGCTCGAGGGGCAGTTCGAGCAGCGCGCGCTGGCCATCGCGCGGTCCGTCGCGGCCGACCCGGCGTACGCCGAGGACGTCGCCTCCGGACCGCCGTCGGCCACGGGCGACGCGCAGGTGCGGGCCGAGCAGGTCCGGCACCGGACCGGCGCGCTGTTCATCGTGGTGACGGACGACCAGGGCGTGCGGTACTCGCACCCCAACACCGCGCTGCTGGGCCGGCGGGTGAGCACCGACCCGTCGCAGGCGCTCGCCGGGCACGAGGTCGTCGCCCTCGAGCGCGGCACCCTGGGCCTGTCGGCGCGCGGCAAGTCGCCGCTGCGCGACGCCACCGGTCGGGTCGTCGGCGAGGTGAGCGTCGGCATCGACGCGCGCGCCGTGCACCGCCGCCTCGTCGAGCTGCTGCGGGTGACGCTCGGCTTCGGCGCCCTCGCCCTCCTGCTCGGCGGCGCCGGTGCGGTGCTGCTCGCGCGGCGGCTCAAGCGGCAGACCCTCGGCCTCGAGCCCGGGGAGCTGGCCGACCTCGTCAGGGAGCACGAGGCGGTGCTGCACGGGGTCGAGAACGGCGTGCTGGCGCTCGAGCAGGGAAGGGTCCGGGTCGTGAACGACGAGGCCCGCCGGCTGCTCGGCCCTGACGTCACGCCCGGCGCCGAGGCCGCGCAGGTGCTGCCCGAGCGGCTGGTGGCGCTGGCGACGGCCGAGGAGGTGACCGACGTCCTGGTGCTGCACGGCGACCGCACCCTGGTCGTGAGCTCCCGGCGGGTACGGCGGGCCGACCGCGACCTCGGCACCGTGCTCACCCTGCAGGACCGCACCCAGCTCGAGTCCCTCGGCCGCGAGCTGGAGACCGTGCGCTCGCTCGTCGACGCGCTGCGCGCGCAGTCGCACGAGTACACCAACCGGCTGCACGCGCTGTCGGGGATGCTGCACCTCAACCACGTGGACGAGGCCCGCGAGTACCTGCAGCAGCTGGTCCTCGACCCGATCGCCAGCGACGACGGCGAGACCGTCGTGGGCGACCCCTACCTGCGCGGGCTGCTGGCCGCGAAGTCCGCTGCCGCGGCCGAGCGCGGGGTGCAGCTGCGGCTGTCGGAGGACACCTTCCTGCCCGGCCGGCTGACCGCGCCGCTGGACGTGGTGACGGTGCTCGGCAACCTCGTCGACAACGCGGTGCGCGCGGCGGCCGAGGGCCCGCGCCGGCCGGCGTGGGTGGAGGTCGCCCTGGCCGCCGACGACACGACGCTGCTGCTCGGCGTCAGCGACAGCGGTCCCGGTCTCGGCGGCGACGCCCCGCTCTTCGAGGACGGCTGGACCACGCACGCCGACGACGGCCGCCCGCACGGCCTCGGCCTCGCCCTCGCGCGGCAGGCCGCCCGCCGGCACGGCGGCGACGTCGAGCTGGTGTCCGCGACGGGTGCGGAGCACGGCGCGGTGCTCTCGGCCCGGCTGCCGGGAGTCGTGGCCGGCACGGCGGTGCTGACGTGATCCGCGTGCTGGTCGTCGACGACGACTACCGGGTGGCGAACCTGCACGCGCAGATGGTCGGCCGGGTCACCGGCTTCGAGGTCGTCGCCGTCGCGCACTCCGCGGCCGAGGCGCGCACCGCGGTCGCCGAGCACCGCCCCGACCTGGTGCTGCTCGACATGTACCTCCCCGACGGCCACGGCACCGACCTGGTCCCCGAGCTCGGCGTCGACGTCCTCATGGTGACCGCCGACGCGGAGGCGGCCTCGGTGCGCAAGGCGCTCGGCGCGGGGGTCGTGAACTACCTCGTGAAGCCGTTCGCCGCGAGCCAGCTCGCCGACCGGTTGCAGGCGTACGCGAAGTACCGCGCCCACCTGGACGGCCGGAGCGCGCTCGACCAGGTCGAGATCGACCGGGCCGCCCGGCTGCTGCGCGAGGGCGACCTCGTCGAGGGCGCCGTGCCCAAGGGCCGCTCGCCGCAGACCGCCCGGCTCGTGGCGGAGGCGCTCCAGTCGAGCCAGACCCCTCTGACCGCAGCCGATGTGGCCACCTCGCTCGGTCTGTCCCGGCCGACGGCGCAGCGCTACCTCGCCGACCTCGCGGCCGCGGGACGGGCCGAGGTCACCCTGCGGTACGGCACCACCGGTCGGCCCGAGCACCGCTACGCCTGGCGGCGGGCCTAGCCCTTCAGCGCGGCGAGCGCCGCGTCGGGCTCGAGCGGCTTCGCGAACAGGTAGCCCTGGGCGTACCGGCAGCCCATCTCCGACAGCGTGTCCCGCTGCTCCGCGGTCTCCACGCCCTCGGCGACGACGTGCAGGCCCAGGGTCTCCGCGAGCCCGATGACGGCGGCCGCGACGTGCGGCGCCTCGGGCTTGCGGTGCAGGTCGTGCACGAAGCTGCGGTCCAGCTTGAACGCCGACACCGGCAGCTGGGTGAGGTAGGACAGCGAGGAGAACCCGGTGCCGAAGTCGTCGATGCTCAGCGCCGCGCCCGCCTCGCGCAGCTGGTCGAGCACCGGCCGGCCCGGGGTGGTGTCGTCCATGAGGGTCGACTCGGTGAGCTCCAGCCAGAGCTGCCAGGAGCCCGCTCCGGCGACCACCTCCCGCACCTGCTCGACCAGGCCGGGGTCGGTGAGCTGCTTGGCAGCCAGGTTGACCGAGAGGCTGAACGGCTTGCCCGGCAGCAGCGCGGACCAGCGCGAGACCTCGGCCGCCGCGGTCGACATCACCCAGCGGCCGAGCGGCACGATCAGCCCGGTCTCCTCCGCCAGCGCGATGAAGCTCGCCGGCGCCAGCAGGCCGCGACTCGGGTGCTGCCAGCGGACCAGCGCCTCGAACCCGACGACCGAGCAGCCCCGCTGCATGTCCACGATCGGCTGGTAGACGAGGCGGAACTCCCCCGCCGACAGCCCGTGCCGGATCTGCCCCTCGAGGTCGAGCCGGTCGAACGCCCGCTTGTGCATGTCGGCGTCGGAGAACTCGAAGGAGTTGCCCCCGCGGTGCTTGGCGCGGTACATCGCGATGTCCGCGTCGCGCAGCACCTCGGTCGCGGTCTGGCCGGCGCTGGCCAGCACGACGCCCGCGCTCGCCGCCGGGGTGATGAGCCGGCCCTCGAGACGGACCGGTACGGCGACCGCCTGGAGCACCGCCTCCGCGAGGGCCGCAGCCTCGTCCCGGGTCGTCGGCTCCTCGTGCAGGACGACGAACTCGTCGCCGCCGAAGCGCGCGACCAGCACGTCCGCCGGCACCGCCCTCGGCAGCCGCTCGGCGACCCGCACGAGCAGCTCGTCGCCGCGCTCGTGACCGAGGGAGTCGTTCACGATCTTCAGGCGGTCGAGGTCGAGGAAGATGACGACCGGCCCGGCGTCACCGGTCAGCGGCCGCCGGCTCAGCGCGTCCTCCAGGTGCTGCAACAGCATCGCCCGGTTCGGCAGCCCGGTGAGGCTGTCGTGCGTCGCCTGGAACGCCAGGCTCTGCACCAGCTCGGCGCGGTCGACGGCGATGCCGACGAGGTGGCTGGCCCGCGCGATGAGCCCGCCGAGGTCGGCCTCGGGCAGCCCCGGCTCCGACCGGTACAGCGCGAACGTCCCCAGCGTCTGCCCGGTCGCCGGCGACCGCACCGGGTACGACCAGCAGCTGCGCACGTCGATCGCCTGCGCCAGGTCCCGGTACGGCGACCACTGCTCCTCCGCGAGCAGGTCCGCGACGATGGTCGGGCGGGAGGTGGTGACGGACACCGCGCACGGCGAGGCGGAGTCGGTGACGGGCAGCCCGTCGACCGCGTCGTGGTAGATCTGCGGCAGGCCGGGCGACGCGAGGTGCTGCAGCCGCGGGACGTCGGAGCTCTCGTCGAGCAGCAGGATCGAGGAGTAGATCCCCTCGAAGTGGCCGTCCACCCACTCGGCCAGCGCACCCAGCGTCTCGCGCAGGTCGGCACCGGTGGCGATGAGCTCGAGCACCCGCGCCTGCATGTCCTGCAGCTGCTCGCCGCGGTGCTGCTCCTCGACGTCGCGGGCCACGACGACGATGCCGCCGACGCTCGGCTCGTCGAGCAGGCTGGTCGCCAGCGCCTCGTAGTGCCGGGCCGCGCCGTTCGCGCTGAGCAGCCGGAACCGCTCGCGGGCGGGCGCCTCGCTGCGCGCCGTGGCCGCGAGGTCCAGCAGCCGGGCCGCCGCGCGCTCCCGGTCCTCCGGGTGGATGACGTCGAGGACGCTGCGGCCGATGAGGGAGCCCTCGTCGTACCCGAGGACGCGGCTGGCCGAGGGGCTGGCGTACCGGAGCGTGCCGTCGGCGTCGACCGCGACGATGACGTCGGACATGTGCAGCAGCAGGGCCCGCTGCCGGCGCTCCGCCTCGAGCAGCGCCTCCTGCGCGGAGAGCACCTGGGCGGCCGCGGCGCGCGACTCGCGGAGGTCGCGCTGCACCGTCGCCAGCGCGAGGGGCCGTCCGTCCTGCAGGTCGGTGACGAGGAACGACGAGATGGCGACCGGGATGGGCGGTCCCCCTCGCCAGTCCCGCAGCGTGCTCTCGCCCTGC
>DATJGA010000035.1:0-10478 GCA_035495395.1 Mycobacteriales bacterium
GCGCACTTCTGCTCGATGTGCGGCCCGCACTTCTGCTCGATGCGGATCAGCCAGGACGTGCGCAAGTACGCCGCCGAGCACGGCGTCGGCGAGGTCGAGGCCCTCGAGCTCGGCATGAAGGAGAAGTCCGCCGAGTTCGCCGAGAAGGGCGCGCAGGTCTACCTGCCGGTCGTCGACTGATGTGCACCTCCGAGGCCCCGGAGAAGGTCGTCGTCTGCGACGTCGCCCTCCCCGACGTACGGCGGATCGTCGGCGCACTGCCCGGCGTGAGCCTCACCCACCTGCCCTACGAGGGCACCCGGGTCGAGTCCGCCGGTGAGATCCCCGTGGCCGTCTTCCGCCAGGCCCTGAACGACGCCGTCGCCCCGCACGGCGGGGCGCTCGCGTAGGTGTTCCGGCACACCTCGCCGGTGCTCCCGGAGCAGGTCTCCCTCATCGGCGGCACCCTCGACCCGACCGCGCCCGGGCGCGGGGAGCACCTCACCTTCGACCGGATCCTGGGTCGCTGCGGCGAGGCCTGGATGGCCTTCCTCGCCGGCCTCGGCGGCTTCGGGGTCGAGATCATCTGCCCCCGGGTCGAGGTCGACTACCTGCGCGAGGTGGGTGCCGGCGACCTCGTCATCGACGTCTCCGTGCTGTCCGTCGGACGGTCCTCGTTCCGCCTGCGGCACGAGCTGTCCCAGCACGACCGGCCGGTGGCCGGCGCCGAGGTGGTGCTGGTGGCGTTCGACTACGCCGCGGGCGCGAGCGTGCCGCTCACCGACGCGCAGCGCGCCGCCCTCACCGCGCACCTCGCCTAGGGTCAGGACGTGCCGAGCCCCCGTCTCGTCCTCCCGCCCACCGAGCACGACTGGGACGCGCTGCGGGCCGAGCTGCAGATCCCCACGGCCTTCCCGGCCGAGGTCGAGGCCGAGGCGGCCGAGGCGGCGAAGCACCCGGTGCTGCCGGACCGCGACCTCACCGACCTGCCGTTCCTCACCATCGACCCGACCGGGTCGGTCGACCTCGACCAGGCCATGGCGCTGTCCCGCGCCGGGTCCGGCTACCTCGTGCGGTACGCCATCGCCGACGTCGCCGCGTTCGTGCGTCCCGGCGGCGCGGTCGACCTCGAGGCCCACCGGCGGGGCGAGACGCTGTACTCGCCCGACCTGCGGACGCCGCTGCACCCGACCGTCCTCAGCGAGCAGGCGGCGAGCCTGCTGCAGGACCAGGTGCGGCCCGCCCTGGTCTGGGAGCTCTCCCTGGACGAGCACGGCGCGCTGACCGGTACGACGGTCGGCCGGGCACTGGTGCGCAGCCGGCGGCAGCTCGACTACGAGACCGTCCAGCGCGACCTCGACGCCGGCACCGCGACCGAGGACCTGCAGCTGCTGGCGACCGTCGGGCGGCTGCGCCAGGAGCAGGCCCGGTCGCGCGGTGCGGTGGACCTGCCCACCCCGGAGCAGGTCGTCGACCCCGAGGGCCGGCTCACCTACCGCGCGCCGCTGCCCGCCGAGGCCTGGAACGCGCAGATCAGCCTGCTCACCGGCATGGCCGCCGCGCAGCTCATGCTCGACGGCGGTGTCGGCCTGCTCCGCACCCTGCCCACGCCTCCGCAGGACGCCGTCGACTCCCTGCGCCGGAGCGCGATGGCGCTCGGCGTCTCCTGGCCCGAGCGCTCGCCGTACGGCGAGGTGCTGAGCGCCCTGGACCCGTCGGTGCCGCGCAACGCCGCGCTGCTCACGCTCGCGACCCGGCTGCTGCGCGGGGCCGGGTACACCGCCTTCGACGGCAGCCCTCCGGCGCTGACCACCCACTCCGCGGTCGCCGCCCCGTACGCCCACTGCACCGCCCCGCTGCGGCGGCTCGCCGACCGGTACGTCGGGGAGGTCTGCCTCGCGCTCTGCGCCGGCGCCGAGGTGCCGGCCTGGGCCCGGACCGCGCTGCCGGTGCTGCCGGCGGAGATGGCCGAGGCGGACCGGCGGGCGCACGAGCTGGACCGGGCGGCGGTGGACCTCGCCGAGGCGTGCGTGCTGCAGCACCGGGTGGGCGAGTCGTTCGAGGCGGTCGTCGTGGAGGCCAACAGCCACGGCGGCACGGTGCAGCTCACCGACCCGGCCGTGCGGGCGCGGGTGGACGCCGCGAAGCCGCCGCTAGGGCGCCGCGTCGAGGTCGTCCTGACCGAGGCCGACGTCCGCACCCGGAAGGTCGCCTTCCGGCTCGGGTGACCGGTACCGCCGGAACTCCGGCAGCGCCACCGCGAGCGCCAGCGTCCCGGCGACGCAGAGCACGCCGCCGATGCCGGCCGACACCCGGGGCGTGGTGAGCGCCGCGACCCCGCCCGCCTCGACGTTGCCGAGCGTCGGGCCGCTGCCGTACCCGATGAGCTCGATGCCGGCGAGCCGGCCGCGCAGGTGGTCGGGGATGGTGGTGTTCCAGATCGTCATGCGGAACAGCCCGCTCACCATGTCCGCCGCCCCGGCCAGCGCGAGGAAGAGCAGCGCGAGCCAGAGCCACGGGGCCAGCGCGAAGAGCACGATCGCGACGCCCCACAGCGCGGCGGCCCACAGGATGGCCAGCCCCATCCGCCGTACCCGCTTGGACCAGCCGCTGCTCAGCGTGGCGACCATGGAGCCGACCGAGGGAGCGGCGTACATGAGGCCGAGCACCGAGGCCCCGCCGTACGCGCTGGCGAGCTGGGGGAACAGCGCGTTGGGCATCCCGAAGAACATCGCGTTCATGTCGACGAGGTAGGTGCCCATGAGCTCCGGCCGGGAGCGGGCGTACCGCAGCCCCTCCGCGACGCCCTTCAGCGACGGGGGCGCCGCCCCCTCGGCCGGCGGCACGGCGCGCATCCGGGCGAGCAGGGCGAGGCAGAACGCGAAGCTCGCGACGTCGATGAGGTAGGTGCCGGTGAGCCCGAGCCAGGCGATGAGGACGCCGCCGAGCGCGGGTCCGGCGATCATCCCGATCTGGGTGCGGAAGGCGTTCAGGGCACCGGCGGCCAGCAGGTCCTCGCGGGGGACGAGCCGGGGGAGCAGGGCGTCCAGCGACGGCCGCTGCACCGAGTCGACGGCCATCATCAGGCCGGCGACGACGAAGACGAGCACGACCGAGGGGTGGTCGCGCAGCGCGTTGAGGGCCAGCAGCCCGACGAGCAGCATGAGGGTGGCCTCGGTGACCCGCACCATCAGCCGCCGGTCGATCGCGTCCGCGAGCGCCCCGCCGACCAGCGCCATCGCCATGATGGCGGCGAACTCCACGCCGCCCAGCAGCCCGACCAGCCAGGTCGACCCGGTGAGCCGGTACACCTGGTACGGGATCGCGACGTAGGTGATCATGCTGCCGAAGAAGGTCACGGCCACCGCGAACCAGAGCAGCCGGAAGTCGCGGTGCACCCGCAACGGGGTCAGGTCGACCAGCAGCTGCCTCACGGGCGCTGACCGTCGCAGAACCGGCGCCGCCGGTCCAGCGGGTTACGGGGCGACCGGCGCGCTGGGCAGGGGGTACGGGTCCTTGTCGGACGTGGGGCTCGAGCTGGGCGAGGGCGCCGGGGACGCGGTCGCCGACGGCTTGGGCTTCGGGGAGGCGCTCGGGCTCGGCTTGGGCGCGGGCGACTGCGTCGGCTCGACGACCACGGGCGCGAGCCTCGGGATCGAGGTGCGCGCGCTGCGGGGCAGCGCCGCGACGATCGCGGCGGCGAGGGCCTGGCTCTGGCGCAGCACGTCGGCGAGGGCCCCGCTGTCGCCGCTGCGCACGATGGCGGACTGCTCGTAGGTGAGCAGCAGCAGGGCGGTCTGCGCGGCGGCCGGGTCGTACTTCGCGTTCGCGACGACGCCGGCCAGCTGCAGGTGCAGCTGCGCGGACGCGGCCCGGACCTCGTCGGCGCTGCCGTTCTCGGCGAGCTCCTGGAGGCGCTGCAGGCTGTCGCTCGCCGCGACGTTGCGGGTCGAGGAGTCGGGGCCGGGGCCGAGCGTGTGCGGCACCACGCCGACGAGCACGCCCACCAGGGCCGCGGCCGCCACGATCGGCGCGGCGTGCACCTGGGCCCAGATGCGCTGGCGCCGGGGGCTGTCGAGCTCGCCGAGGTGCGCCAGGGCGCGGTCCTCGAAGGCGTGCAGCGCGGCGCGGTCGGCACCGAGGATGTCCGCGGCGACCCCGGGCTCGCCCGACTCGACGGCCGAGGCAGCGAGCGACAGGTCGGTCTCGAGCGTGAGGCGCAGGTCGTCGACCTCGCGCAGCAGCGCGTCGAGGGCCTCGACCCGGGGCGGCTCGGAGGTGCGGCGGCCGGGGACGAGGCGGAGCCGGCGACCCGGCGTACCGTCCCCGCTGCTCATGCCTGCCTCCACGTCGACATCGTGCCTGCTGTCCGGTTTCGACGTTGCGGCGACGGTTCCTGCACGGGTTCCCTGGCAGTTTCCTGGGAGGACCGGGTGCGGGGCCCTGACCGGTCGGCTGCCAGACTCCTGCCCCATGACCGACGTCTCGACACTCGTCCTCGCCGTGCTCGGCGGCACCGGGGAGCAGGGCCGCGGCCTCGCCCGCCGCTTCGGCCTCGCCGGGCACGAGGTGATCATCGGCTCGCGCTCCGCCGAGCGGGCCGCGGACGCCGCCCAGGGCCTCCCGGGCAGCGTGAGCGGCGCCGCCAACGCGGACGCCGCAGCGCGGGCGGACGTGGTGATCGTCGCGGTGCCCTGGGAGGGCCACAAGGAGCTCCTGCAGGACCTGGCCCCCGTGCTGGCCGGCAAGGTCGTCGTGGACTGCGTCAACCCCCTGGGCTTCGACAAGCAGGGCGCCTACGCGCTGGCCGTCGAGGAGGGCAGCGCCGCCCAGCAGGCGGCCGCGGTGCTGCCCGACAGCCGGGTCGTCGGCGCGTTCCACCACGTCAGCGCCGTGCTGCTCCTCGACGAGTCCGTCGCGGAGCTGGAGACCGACATCCTCGTGCTCGGCGACGACCGGGAGGCCACCGACCTCGTCGAGGCGCTCGTGG
The DNA here is from genome assembly GCA_035495395.1 of Mycobacteriales bacterium. Taxonomy (GTDB): domain Bacteria; phylum Actinomycetota; class Actinomycetes; order Mycobacteriales; family SCTD01; genus RYN-111. Next base: position 4,970 of record DATJGA010000035.1, read on the forward strand.
CGCGCATCCCCGGCATGCGTGGCGTCTTCGCCGGCCGGCTGCGCAACGCGCACCAGGTCGAGGCGCTCACCGCCAACCTCATCTCCGTCAACCGCCGCTACAAGGCGCACGCCGGTCTGCGGGTCACCGACGTCTAGGGACGACCTCGGCCTGGCTGTCCCCGTCCCCGACCGGGTACGGCGGGTGGTGTCCCTCGTCCCGTCGCTGACCGAGTCGGTCGCCGCGACGGCGCCGGGGCTGCTCGTCGGGGCGACCGACTGGTGCAGCCACCCCGCGGACCTCGACGTCACCCGGGTGCGCGGCACCAAGAGCCCCGACGTCCCGGCCGTGATCGGGCTGCGGCCGGACCTGGTGCTGGCCAACGCCGAGGAGAACCGGGAGCAGGACCTCGACGCGCTGCGCGCCGCGGGCCTCGCCGTCTGGGTGACGTACCCCCGCACCGTCCCGGAGGCGCTGACCTCCCTGGAGCGGATGCTCGCCGCCTGCGGGCTGACGCGCCCGGACTGGCTGGCCGAGGCCGCCGAGGTGTGGGAGCCGCCGTTCGCCGGGCACCGCCGTACGGCGCTGGTCCCGATCTGGCGGCGGCCGTGGATGGCGGTGGGGTCCGGCACCTTCACCGGGGACGTGCTCGCCCGGCTGGGCGTCGACAACGTCCTGGCCGACCACCCGGAGCGGTACCCGAAGGTCGACCTGGCCGAGCTCCCGCCGTACGAGCTGGTGGTGCTGCCGGACGAGCCGTACGCGTTCTCGCCGACCGACGGGCCGGAGTGCTTCGACGTGCCCAGCGTGTGCGTCAGCGGGCGGCTGCTGACGTGGTACGGGCCGTCGCTGGTGCAGGCCAGGACGGAGCTCGCCGCCGCCCTAGGGTGAGCAGGTGCCCGAGGGCGACACGGTCTGGATGTCGGCGCGGCAGCTGCACGAGGCGCTGGCCGGGCGGGTGCTGACGCGCACGGACTTCCGGGTGCCGCGGCTCGCGACGGTGTCCCTCGCCGGCCAGACCGTGCTCGAGGTGGTGCCGCGGGGCAAGCACATGCTCACCCGGCTCGACTCGGGGCTGACGCTGCACACGCACTTCCGGATGGACGGGGCGTGGCGGGTCTACCGGCCGGGCCAGCGCTGGGCGCCACCCGCGCACCAGGTGCGGCTCGTCCTGGAGAACGCCGAGGCGGTCGCGGTGGGGTACCGGATGCCGGTCGTCGAGCTGGTGCGCGACGAGAGCACCGTCGTGGGGCACCTCGGGCCGGACGTGATGGACGAGGAGGTGTTCGACGCCGACGAGGCGGTCCGCCGACTGGCCGCCGAGCCGGACCGCGAGATCGGCGTCGCGCTGCTGGACCAGCGCAACCTGGCGGGGGTCGGCAACCTCTACCGGGTCGAGGCCTGCTTCCTCGAGGGCGTCACCCCGTGGACGCCGGTGCGGGACGTCGACCTGCCGAAGATGGTCGCCCGGTGCGTGGCGCTCATGCGCTTCAACCGCGGCCGCTGGACGCAGAGCACGACCGGGTCGCTGCGGCCGCACGAGACGCACTTCGTGTTCGAGCGGACCGGCCAGCCGTGCCGGGCGTGCAGGACGCGGATCCGCAGCGGGTTCCAGGGCGAGCCGCCGCAGGAGCGGCTGACCTACTGGTGCCCGCGCTGCCAGGACGGCCCGGCGCCTAGTAGCTGAGGACGAACAGCCTCGTGGTCGTGCTGGACAGGCCGGAGACCGCGCCGCTGGCCTGCCACTGGGTGCCTGCCGATGCCTCGCGGCTGAACACGCCGGGGTGGCCTCCCCAGTAGGCGCCGCTGCCGTTGCCCGCGACGTAGACGCCGGGCGTGCCGTCGGGGGAGCAGTTCACGAGAGCGGGCAGGGTGTCCCCGGTCGCGGAGAACGTGGCAGCGCCGGCACCGAGGGAGTCGCAGGGCAGCTGCAGCACGGCGAAGGACCCCTTGCGGCCGCCGGAGAGCTGTGCCGAGCGGAACAGCTCCGCGCCCTGGCCGTACACGCCGACGCCGTCCTCGTCGGCCTGCTCCCGGGTCACCCGCGCGAAGGTCGAGCTGGTGTGCCGCTTGACGGTGAAGCCCACCGCCGCGTAGGTGAGGTCGATGGAGGAGCCCTCCAGGGTGAAGTAGCGGGTGATGCCGTTCCAGCTCGCGTCGCCGTCGGCGTCGTCGGTGGTGGTCAGCGTGAAGGTCAGCGTGTTGGTGGCCAGGTCGACCGAGCAGACGACGGGCGCGCCGCACAGCGGCTGCTCGGTGCCGTGGCCGTACCTCGTCAGCCCGCTGGTTCCGTTGAAGTCCACCATCGCGTCGAGGACGGCGCCGTTCTTGTACCGGTCGACGGTGCTGAAGAACCCAGGGACCTTGTCGGCCTTGACCTTGCCGATGAGCGCGAGCGCGGCGAGCCCGTGCTTCGCCGTGCGCTCGACCGTGACCACCTCCCGCACGGTCTTGGGGGCGGCGGGCGTGGGTGCGGCGGCAGCTGAGCCGGCGAGCGCGGCGGTGGCCACGAGCAGGACGAGGGCAGGGCGGAGCAGGCGCTGGGTCATGGCGGGAAGGCTCGCGTCCAAGATCGCCCGGCCGCTAGGGAGGTCGGGCGAAATGTCCGGATCGGCTCAGCTGTAGCTGGTGTCGATCGTCGGGTAGGCGCCGGAGCGGACCTCGTCGGCGTACGCGCGGGCCGCGTCACCGAGGACGGTGCGCAGGTCGGCGTACTTCTTGAGGAACTTCGGGCCGGGGCCAGGGGTGAGGCCGGCCATGTCGGTCCAGACGAGCACCTGCGCGTCGGTGCCGCTGCCGGCCCCGATGCCGACGGTGGGGATGTCGAGCTCCTTCGAGACCCGCTCGGCCAGGTCGGCCGGGACCACCTCGAGGACGATCGCGAACGCGCCCGCCTCCTGCAGCGCGAGGGCGTCCTCGAGCAGCCGGTCGCCGGCCTCGCCGCGGCCCTGCACGCGGTACCCGCCGAGGGTGTTCACGCTCTGGGGCGTGAGGCCGAGGTGACCCATGACCGGGATGCCGCTCGTGACGAGCTGCTCGACGTGGGGGAGCACCTGCCGGCCGCCCTCCAGCTTGACGGCCTGCGCGCCCACCTGCATGAAGCGGACCGCGTTGTGCACCGCCTGGGTCGGGGACTCCTGGTAGCTGCCGAACGGCATGTCCGCGACGACGAGCGGTCGCTTCGTGGCGCGGGCGACGCCGCGCACCAGCGGCAGCATGTCCTCCATGGTCACGGGGACGGTGTTCTCGTAGCCGAGGACGTTGTTGCCGGCGCTGTCGCCGACGAGCAGCACCGGGATGCCGACCTCGTCGAACAGCTGCGCGGTCAGCATGTCGTAGCTCGTGAGCATCGCCCACTTCTCGCCACGGTCCTTGGCCAGCTGCAGGTCGCGGGTGGTGACACGACGGGACGTGACCCCGCCGTACAGGCTCGTCAGGGCGTCTGACATCGGTTCCTCCGAGGCGGTCTCCAGGCAGGTGTCCCGGGACTGCCCTTCAGGGTGCCACCCGAATCCGATTCCGTCGCTGTGGTGCGCGTCACCACTTCTGGGCTAGCGCTCGCGCCAGCGGGAGGTGATCGGGAGCCGGCGGTCGCGGCCGAACGCGCGCGGGGTCACCTTCGGGCCGGGCGGGTACTGCCGCCGCTTGTACTCGGCCCGGTCGACCAGCTGCACGACCCGGTCGACGAGCTCGGGGTCGAACCCCTCCGCGACCAGCTCGGCCCGGCCGTGGTCGCGCTCGACGTAGGCGTCCAGCAGGGCGTCCAGCACCTCGTACGGCGGGAGCCGGTCGCTGTCGAGCTGCCCGGGCGCGAGCTCGGCCGAGGGCGGCTTGTCGATGGAGGCGACCGGGATCGCCGGGGAGACGGTGTTGCGCCAGCGGGCGAGCTTCCAGACCAGCGTCTTCGGGACGTCCTTGAGCGGCGCGAACCCGCCGGCCGAGTCGCCGTACAGGGTGGAGAAGCCGGTGGCGAGCTCGCTCTTGTTGCCAGTGGTGAGCACCAGGTGGCCGTGCTGGTTGGACAGCGCCATGACGAGGGTGCCGCGGACCCGGGCCTGCAGGTTCTCCAGGGCGAGGCCGTCGAGGTGGGTGGAGGTGCAGTAGGCCTCGACCATCGGCGCGATCGAGATGAGCTCCCAGTGCAGGCCCTGAAGGTCGGCGAGGGCACGCGCGTCGTCGACGGAGCCCTGCGAGGACCAGGCGCTCGGCATCCCGACCACGTGCACCCGGTCCGGCCCGAGGGCGTCGGCGGCGATGGTCGCCACCACCGCGGAGTCGATGCCGCCCGACAGGCAGATGACGACGGAGCGGAAGCCGTTCTTGTCGACGTAGTCGCGGGTCGCGGTGACGAGCGCGCCCCACAGCTCGGCCTCGTCGGACAGGCGGGCTGCGACGCCGGCGACGAGCGGCGGGTACGGCGGCACCGGCTCCTCGGCGAGGACCACCCGGTCGACGTGCATCGTCGTGCCGTCCTTGGCGTCCACGTCGCCGTCGACGTCGCCGGACGCCGGGGGGAGGTCGAGGTCGACGGTGACGAGGCCCTGCTCCCACATCGGCGCCCGGCACACGACCGAGCCGTCCGCCGTCACGACGAGGGAGTCGCCGTCGTACACGATCTCGTCCTGGCCGCCGACCTGGTTGACGTACGCGATGGCCGCGCCCGCCTCGACCGCACGACGCGCGACGAGCGCACCGCGGACGTCGTCCTTGAACCGCTCGTACGGCGAGCCGTTGGGGCACAGGAGAAGCCCGACGCCGGCCTCGCGGGCGACGGCGATCGGGCCGCCCTCCTGCCAGAGGTCCTCGCAGATGACGATGCCGAGGTCGACGCCGTGCAGCCGCAGGACGGGGAAGTGGTCGCCGCGGACGAAGTACCGGAACTCGTCGAAGACGCCGTAGTTGGGCAGGTGGTGCTTGGCGTAGGTCGCCACGACCCGGCCCTGCCACAGGACGGCGGCGGCGTTCTGCGGCTCGCCGGCCGGGCGGCCGACGGCGGGCGCGGGGCGGTGCGAGCGGTCGCAGAAGCCGACGACCACCGCGAGGTCGCCGGCGCCCTCCGCCGCGAGCCGGGCGGCCAGCGCGTGCACCGCCTCGATGGAGGCCTGCACGAACGACGCCCGCAGCACGAGGTCCTCGGGCATGTACCCGGTGAGGGTCATCTCCGGGAAGACGACGACGTGGCAGCCGGCGGTGCGGGCGTGCTCGACGTACGTGCTGACGAGGTCGGCGTTGCCGCTCAGGTCGCCGACCGTGGTGTCGACCTGGGCGAGCCCGACGCGCAGCTGCGGCACGACGGCCGTCCTAGGCCGCGACCAGCGGCCGCAGGCTGCTCTTGGCGAGCCAGGCCACGACGGCGACGAGCGGCCGGTGCAGGACCAGCCACCCGATGACGGCCACGGCCACCCCGAGGGTCAGCCCGGCGAGCACGTCGGCGGGGTAGTGGGCGCCGATGTACACGCGGTCCACGGAGAGGAGGAGCCCGGCGGCCGTCGCGGTCCAGCCGAGGCGGCGGTCGACGAGGAACAGCCCG
>DATJGA010000036.1:0-7552 GCA_035495395.1 Mycobacteriales bacterium
GCGGTCAGCTGCGCGCGAGCAGGTCCGCGACGAGCTTCGCGACCATCGCCTGGGACCCGGCCGGTCCCATCTCGGCGGGCTTCGGCACCTGGACGAACTCGCCCTGCGGCAGCAGCGCGGCGATCCGCCGGGCGACGGCGATCGGGTGCAGGACGGGGTCCTTGTCCCAGGCCGCGACCGTGGCCGGCAGCTCGAGGGTGGTCAGCGCTGCAGGTGCGACCACCTGCTGGTCGGGGATCCACCGCATCGCGTCGAGCAGCGCCGGCATCGCGTGCGTGCGCGCCGCGTCGACGGCCTGCTGGGAGACCGGGTCGAGGCCCTCGGTGCGCGGGTCGATGCCGGTGATGGCCTTGACGACGTGCGGCTCGCCGCGTCGGGCCGCCAGCGTCATCTGCCCGCGCACCAGCGCCCAGCGCAGCCGGTCGGGACGACGCAGCGCGTTCGCACCTGGCGCGACGAGCAGCAGCGCGCGGGCCCGGCCCGGGTGGCGCAGCGCGTGCCGGAGCGCGGTGTTCGCGCCGTGCGAGCCGCCGCCGACGAGCGGTCGCTCGAACCCCACGTGGTCGAGCAGCCGCTGCAGGTCGTCGGCGATGACGTCGTAGGAGTAGCGCAGCCGGCCGGCCGGCGCGGTCGACCGGCCGTGGCCGCGGGTGGAGTACCAGAGCACCCGGTAGTGCGCGGACAGCGCCTCGCACAGGGGGCGCGACTCCTCCAGCGACCCGGAGAGGCCGTGCAGCCAGACCAGGTCCGGTCCCTCGCCCTGCAGCTCGTACTCGAGCTCGACGTCGTCGGACACCACGCGCATGCAGTAAGTATGCGACGACTGCGAATCAGACCGCCAGGCGGAACGTCTCCGACAGCACCAGGCCCGCGGCGCCGAGCAGCGCGGCGTCGGCGTCCAGCGCGGAGAAGGTCACCTGCACGTCGGCGCGCAGGTGACCGAGGACGCGGGCCTGCGTCGCCGCCTCCACCGCGGCCCGCACCTCCTCGCCCCCCTCGACGAGGTCGCCGTGCAGCACGATCCGGGTGGTCCCGAGCAGGTTGACGAGGTTGGCCAGCCCCGCGGCCACGTGGTCGAGGTACCGGTCGAGCAGCGGCCGGCCCTCGGTGCCGAGCGCCACCAGCGCGCCGGTCGTCATCCGCGCCGCCTTCGGCAGGCCGAGCGCCTTGGCCTGCGCGCGCAGCCACGGCAGCGTCGCGACGGTCTCCCAGCAGCCCGACAGCCCGCAGCGGCACGGGTCGCCGTCCAGCACGACGGCGGTGTGGCCGAGCTCGCCGGCCCGGCCGTCCCCGCCGCGGTACACGTGGCCGTCGAGCACCAGGCCGACGCCGAGGCCGTCGCCGGTGTGCACCGACGCGAACGTCGGCACGCCCCGGGCGTCCCCGAACCACTTCTCGCCCAAGGCCTGCGCGCGCGCGTCGTTGTCGAGCAGCACCGGCAGACCCAGCTGCGCGGAGACCGTCGTCGCCAGCTCGGTGCCGACCGCCCCGGGCAGCTGCCCCGAGCCGATGACCTCGCCGGCGGCCGTGTCGGCGATGCCGGGGATGACGATGCCCACGCCCAGCACCTCGCCGGTGTCGGGCAGCACCTCGCGGGCGGCCTCCACGACAGCGGCCGTCAGCGCCGTGGTCGTGGCCCGGGGCGTGTCCAGCCGCACCGACGTCTCGGCCAGCCGGTCGCCGCGGGCGTTGACGAGCGCGGCCCGCACCCGGTCCGCTGCGAAGCCCACCGCGACCGACAGCCCCGCGTCCGGGCCGAACCACAGCGGGCGCCCCGGCTTGCCGACCCGGCCGTCGCGGTCGGGCTCGAGCTCCTCGAGCAGCCCCGCGTCGAGCAGGTTCTGCACGATCGTGCCGATCGTCGCGCGCGGCACGCCGGCGAGGCGCGCCACCTCGGCCCGGCTCAGCGGCCCGTGGTCGCAGAAGGCCTGCAGCACCCGCGACCGGTTGAGGTCGCCGATGAGGTGCGTCGTGAGCAGGACGGTCACGCGCTCCATCCTCCCCTACGCACGTGTCCGACTTGTGTCACCACGACGACGGGGGTGTCGTCCGCTCCCACACCTCGGCCTGCGTCGGCAGCCCGCCGCGCGCTCCGGCGGCGGTCACGGACAGCGCTGCCGCCCGGCTGGCGAACCGGGCCGCGTCGCCCAGGGACTGACCCCAGCCCAGCGCCCACGAGAGGGCAGCCGCGAAGCAGTCGCCGGCTCCGGTGGTGTCCACGACCCGCTCCACCGGTACGGCGGGCAGCTCCCAGGCGCGCCCGCCCTCCACCACGAGGCAACCGCGCGCGCCACGCGTGACGACTGCTGCCGGCACGGCGGGCTCGTCGAGCGCCGCCCACTCGGTCTCGTTGACGACCAGCACGTCCACGTCGGCGAGCAGCTCGGCCGGCAGCGGCTGCGCCGGAGCCGCGTTGAGGACCACCGGCACGGCCAGCCGGCGGGCGGTGGCCGCCGCGGCGGCCACCGTCGCGAGCGGCACCTCGAGCGAGAGCAGCAGCACGTCGGCGTCCAGGTGCGTGGGCGCGACCACCTGCGCGTTCGCGCCCGGGCTCACCACGATGTGGTTCTCGCCGGTCTCGTCCACGACCACGACCGCCAGCCCGGTCGGGGCGTCGACGGTCGCGACGTCGGTCACCTCCACGCCCGCGTCGGCGAGCTGGGCGCGCGACCACCAGCCGTCCGGGTCGTCGCCGACGGCCGAGACGAACCGCACCTGCGCGCCGAGCCGGGCGAGGGCCACGGCCTGGTTCCCGCCCTTGCCACCGGGCTCGCGCCGCGCGTCATCGCCGAGCACCGTCTCGCCGGGGACGGGGAGGGCTCGGACCGGGAGCACGAGGTCGACGTTGGTGCTGCCGACCACGCAGGCCCGCACGAGCCTCACCGTCCGCGCGCCAGGTCCAGGAACTCCGTCCGGGTGCGGGGGTCGTTGCGCAGCGTGCCGCGCAGGGCGGAGGTGACCGTCATCGTGCCGGGGGTGCGCACGCCCCGCAGCCGCATGCACATGTGCTCGGCCTCGATGACCACACCGACGCCGCGCGGGGCGAGCTGCTCCTGAAGCCAGTCGGCGATCTGCTGCGTCATCCGCTCCTGCACCTGCAGCGCGCGGCTGTAGGTCTCGACGATCCGGGCGAGCTTGGACAGGCCGAGGATGCGGTCCTTCGGCAGGTACGCCACGTGCGCGACGCCGACGAACGGCAGCAGGTGGTGCTCGCACAGGCTGTGGAACGGGATGTCCCGCACCATCACCAGCTCGTCGTACCCCTCGTCGTTGGGGAAGCAGGTCGGGTCGAAGTGGGGCGGGGTGAGCATCTCCTGGAAGGCGCGGGCGACCCGCCGCGGCGTGTGCTCCAGGTGCTCCGACTCGGGGTCGTGCCCCAGTGCGACGAGCAGGTCGTGGACGGCGCGCTGGGCGGCTTCCAGGTCGACGCTGGTCATGCGGGGACGCTAGCAGCGGCGGTTACGGTGGACGTGTGCCCGATGCCGATGCCCTCACGACGTGGTGGCAGCGCCGAGCCAGCTGGCCCGCCGTACCGGTGGAGGCGCTGGCCGACCGCAAGGGCGCGCGCACGGTGTCGGTGGTCATCCCCGCGCTGAACGAGGCCGCCACCGTCGCCGGCGTCGTCGGGCCGCTGGTGGACGAGCTCGTCCCGCCCGGCCTCGTCGACGAGGTGGTCGTGGTCGACGGCGGCTCCACCGACGGTACGGCGGAGCTCGCCGTGGCGGCCGGGGCGCGGGTGCTGCACCTGCCCGAGGAGTGCAGCGGGTTCGAGCCGCGCGGCAAGGGCGGCGCGCTCTGGTGGGCGCAGCAGCACACGACCGGCGACCTGCTCGTCTTCCTCGACGCCGACGTGGAGCCCAGCCGGGCCCACACCGCGGCCGCGCTGCTCACCCCGCTGCTGCTCGACGACGGCGTGCAGTTCGTCAAGGCGGCGTTCGACCGGCCGCTGACGGTCGAGGGGATCCTGCACCGCGGCAGCGGCGGCCGGGTCACCGAGATGCTCGCCCGCCCGCTGCTCAACGCCTGGTGGCCCGAGCTGGCCGGCTTCGTGCAGCCGCTGGCGGGGGAGCTGGCGGCCACCCGCGACCTGCTCGCGCGGGTGCCCTTCGCGACGGGGTACGCCCTCGAGATCGCGATGCTCGTCGACGTGCTGCGCCTCGTCGGCGTCGAGGCGATGGCGCAGGCCGACATCGGCGAGCGGCAGCACCGGCACCAGACCGACGAGGCCCTCGGCCGGATGGCCGCCGAGGTGCTCGCGGCCGCGCTCGACCGGCACGCCGGCGGGCCGCACGCCGAGGTGCTCCACCAGTACCGCCGCGAGGGCGGCGCGTTCGTCACCGTCACCTCCGACGTGCGCGTGGGCTCGCTGCCGCCGGTCGGGACGCTGGCCGTCCGGTGACCCTGCGGATCCGGGGGAAGGCGCTGCCGGACACCTCGCTCGTGATGGCGATCGTGAACCGCACGCCCGACTCCTTCTACGACAAGGGCGCGACGTACGGGCTGGCGGAGGCCCTGGACCGCGTGGACCAGGTCGTCGCCGAGGGCGCGCACGTCGTCGACATCGGCGGGGTCAAGGCGGCACCCGGCGAGGAGGTGCCCGCCGAGGAGGAGGCCCGGCGGGTCGTCGAGCTGGTGGCCGCCGTGCGCGACCGGCACCCCGACGTCGTCCTCAGCGTCGACACCTTCCGCGCCTCGGTCGCACGGGCCGCCCTCGAGGCCGGCGCGGACCTGCTCAACGACGCGTGGGAGATGCCCGAGCCCGAGACGCTCGAGGTGGTGGCGGAGTTCGGCGCGGGCCTGGTGTGCACGCACGCCGGGCACCTGCCGCCACGCACCCGCCCGCACCGCGTGGCCTACCCCGACGTCGTCGCCGACGTGGTGTCGACGCTGACCGCGATGGCCGACAAGGCGGTCGCGGCCGGGGTGCCGCGGGAGGGGGTCCTCATCGACCCCGGGCACGACTTCGGCAAGAACAGCAGGCAGTCGCTGCTGCTCACCGACCGCACGGCCGACCTCGTCGCGACCGGCTGGCCGGTGCTGATGGCCCTGTCGCGCAAGGACTTCGTCGGCGAGGTGCTCGACCTGCTTCCCGACGACCGGCTCGAGGGGACGCTCGCCGCCACTGCGGTCTGCGCCTTCCAGGGCGCGCGCGTCTTCCGTGCCCACGACGTCACCGCGACGCTGCGGGTGCTGCGCACGGTCGACGCGATCCGCGGCCGCGTCCCGCCGGTCGTGAACGTCCGCGGGCTGGCATGACCCGGGTCGTCTTCGTGCCGTCGGCACCGCTGCTGCTGCTCGACGCCGGTCCCCCGGAGCTGCGCGCCGCCCTCGCGTCCGCGCTGGCCCGGTTGCCGGGCGAGGTCGTCGTGGTCGGGGCCGCGCCCGTGCCCGGGTGGTGGACCGGGAGCGTCGACCTCACGCCGTACGGCGTGCGCGGGACCCCGGCGACCGACCCGTTGCCGCTCGCGCTGGCCGTCGGGGCGCACCTCGTGCCCGGGGCCCGGCTGTGGGGGGTGCCGTCCGGACCGCTGCCCGAGTCCCCGTCGTACCTCGTGGTGGCGGACGGGACGGCGAAGCGCACCCTCAAGGCGCCCGGGCACCTCGACGAGCGGGCCGACGCCTTCGACGCCGAGGTGGTCGCGGCGCTCGCCGCGGGCGACCCCCACCGGCTCGGGTCGCTCGACGCGGAGCTCGCCGGCGAGCTGTGGGTGGAGGGACTGCCCGCCTGGCAGGCGGCCGCGGGGCTGCCCGGTCCGTGGCGCGGTGAGGTGCTGTACGCCGACGCGCCGTACGGCGTCGGGTACGCCGTCGCGATCTGGCAGCGCGACTGACCCTTCAGGAACGGCGTCCACCGGCCGAAGTCCGTTTTGGTGCTTTGACGGTGCTTCGAGACTGATGGAGACGCAGGTGCAGGACTTCGGGCGCGGCCAGGTGGCAGCGGTCAACGGCACGACCTCGCTCGTGTACGCGGGCGTGTTCGCGGTCGCCATCACCGTGGACGAGTTCGTGTCGCACGACGCGTCGTTCTCGCGCCGCATGTGGCTCGTGCTCTTCGTCACGAGCATCGCGCAGGCGCTCGCGTACGCCGCGTTCAACGCCTACGAGCGGCGCAGCGAGGCTCTCGCCGGCAAGCAGCAGCTCATCCAGACCGGCGCGATCTTCGCCTCGCTGCCCTACATCGGCTGGCAGTTCTGGGCGACCGGCGCCGTCGACGGCCCCTACTGGGGGCTGTTCATCCTGTCCTGCATCATGTGCGGCCTCGTCGCGGAGCGGGCGGTCGCCCTCGCGTTCGGGCTGTGCGCCGGGACCGTGATCGTCCTCGCCTCGGCGGTCGCCGGTCTCGCCGACCGCGACCACGTCGGCAAGCTCACCTGGATCGCGCTGCTGTTCCTCGTGACCACCTGGGTCACCTCGCAGATCGGGACCGGCCTGCGCGACCTGGAGGACCGCGCGGTCCGTGAGCGGATGGCGCTCGAGGGCCGGGTCGACGAGCTGTCCCGCGAGCTCGACCGCGCGGCCGGCGGCGACCTGTCCGTCGCGGTCGACGAGGGCAACGGGCACGAGGCCCTCGACCGGCTGGGCAGCTCGTTCAACGCGACGGTGTCGAACCTGCGCTCGCTCGTGGGCCAGATCCGCAGCGGCGGCGAGCAGATCGGCGCGTCGGCCGGCGAGCTGCTGGCGACGGCGGAGGAGCACGCCGCCTCGGCGACCCAGCAGTCCAGCGCGGTCTCGGAGACCACGAGCACGATCGAGGAGCTGGCCGCGACCGCGGCGCAGATCGCCGAGACCTCCGAGGCGGTGGCGCGGTACGCGGCCGAGACGCTGCGGTTCGCCGAGGAGGGCCGGTCGGCGGTCACGGCCTCGGTGGAGAGCATGGACACGATCGCGGAGCGGGTGGACTCGATCGCCTCGCGTGCGCTGTCGCTGGGGGAGAAGTCGCACGAGATCGGCCGGATCCTGGACGTGATCGACGACCTGGCGGACCAGACGAACCTGCTGGCGCTGAACGCGGCGATCGAGGCGGCCCGGGCAGGGGAGCACGGCCGCGGCTTCGCGGTGGTGGCCTCCGAGGTGCGCAAGCTGGCGGAACGGGCGCAGGAGTCGACGGGGCAGATCCAGGCGATCGTCGGCGAGATCCAGGCGGAGACGAACAACACGATCATCGCCTCGGAGGAGGGCGCCAAGGAGGTCCGCGCCGGCAGCGAGCTGCAGCGCGGGGTCGTGGACGCGCTCGAGCGGATCGCCGGGATGGTCGACGAGACGACGACGGCGGCGAAGGAGATCTCGATCGCGACCCAGCAGCAGCGATCGGCGTCGGACCAGGTCGTGGGCGCGATGACGCAGGTCTCGGACGTGGCCCGGCAGTACGCCGTCGGCTCGCGCCAGGCCGCCGCCGCCGCGGCCCAGCTGCACGTGCTCGCCGCCGAGCTCCGGTCGTCGATCGCCCAGTTCCAGACCGGCTGAGCCACCGCCGTACCGGCTGCGGCATGCTGACGCGGTGACTGCCGGACACCCCAAGGGGCCCCTCACGGGGACCACCGTGGTCGAGCTC
>DATJGA010000037.1:0-2774 GCA_035495395.1 Mycobacteriales bacterium
GGTCGCTGCCGTGGGCGAGGGTGCCGGCAAGGACGTGGCCGTGCGGGTGGCGCTCGCCGACGGAACCTCGTGGGTCGCGGCGCGAGTGGTCCCGCCTGAGGTGCACCCCGTGAGCGCCCAGATGAGCACGAGGGCGCTGAGGGTGCCGGCACTCCGCCACACACGCGAACGCACCCGGGTCATCTCACTCCTGCTCGCTGGGTGATGCGGTCTGGCGCTGGCGCCAGCCCGCGGCTGCGGCGCACTGTTCGGCACGCCGCAGCGAACTCCTACACAACTCGACCGGTAAGGCGAGTTCTCCGCGGTCAGCGGCGCAGCGTCGCGTACCTCTCGATCCACGTGCGGTAGGTCTTCACGATGGCAGGGTCCAGCCGCAGGTCGTTGTGGTACGTGTGCGGGTACTGCAGGTTGAGCGCGCCCTCGAGCCGCGGTGACTGCGCGTACGTCGGTCCGACGTACGCCGGGTCGCCCTCGCCGCTGCCGTCGTAGACCGTCAGCCACTTCGCCGGGCCGTACGTCTGGCCGCCGGCGTTGAGCTGCGCGAGCCAGGGCGTGCCGGCCGCGATCTCGTCGCACGACACGACCTGGCCCTCCGAGCCGGGCGGGCAGAACGTGGTGCCCTGGTTGCCGCCGGCGATGCCGACGAACGCAACCAGGTCCTTGCGCAGCTCGCAGTGCACGAGCAGCGTCTTGCGGGCCAGCGTCACGCCGAGCGAGTGGGTCACGAGGACGAAGCGCTGCGACCCCGTGTACTGCTGCACCATCCGGATGAAGCGGTAGACGTCGGGGACGTTGACGTCGTTCTCGGTGATGTACGTCGAGTGGTCGTCGCCCATGGCCTGGTGCTCGGCGTCGCGCTGCGGGTTCGCGGTGAACAGCGCGGTGCCGTTCGCGCCGCCCAGCCCGGCGTACGACAGCGCCCACAGCTCCTGGTCGGTCCAGCCGGCGGCCTTGAAGTCGTCGCGCACCGGGTACCAGTCGGCGGCGTCGACGTTGTTGCCGTGCACGAAGATCACCGGGACGTGCTTCAGCGGGTAGCGCGGCCGGATGCCGCCGAAGCCGCCGATCGGCCACGTCCACTCGGAGTCGTGCAGCACCGGCACGGTCTTGGCGAACTTCCACGCCGCGCGCCCCTGCGGCTGCGTGCGGGCCGGCTTGCCGGCCCCGACGTACGACGACGCCGGGCACCTCGGCGCACCGCGGGTGGCCGAGTGCGCGGGCACCGCCACGACGGGGACGACGAGCAGCGCCAGCAGCGCGGCCAGCGGGCGCCTCACGGGAGCACCGTGTCGGCGAGCGCGGCGCGCAGCACCTTCTTGTCGTACTTGCCGACGCTGGTCTTGGCGACCTCCTCGACGAGCACGAGGTCGTCGGGCAGCCACCACTTCGCGACCCGGCCGGTGAGGAACTCGCGCAGCTCCTCCAGGGTCAGGTCGGCGCCGGGCTCGAGGGCGGCCACCACGACCGGCCGCTCGTCCCAGCGCTCGCTGCGGACGCCGACGACGGCGGCCTCGCGGACGGCCGGGTGCGCGAGGCACGCGCCCTCGAGCTCGACGGAGCTGATCCACTCGCCGCCGGACTTCACCAGGTCCTTGGCGCGGTCGACGATGCGGAAGTACCCGTCGTGCTCCATCGCGGCCATGTCGCCGGTGCGCAGCCAGCCGTCGTGCAGCTTCTCCGGCGCACCGCCGGCGTACTCGGTGGCGACCCAGGGGCCGCGGACCTCGAGCTCGCCGACGGTCTCGCCGTCCCACGGCACCTCGCTGCCGTCCGGCGCGACGACGCGGCCCTCGAGGCCGGGCAGCACGTACCCGGTCTTGGCGCGCACGTCGCGCCGCCCCTCGACGTCGAGCGAGGCGTGCCGCCGACGTGGGCGGGACACCGCGGCGACCGGCCCGGTCTCGGTCATCCCCCAGATCTGCAGCACCTCGACGCCGAGCGCGTCGTACGCCTCGAGCAGCGCGCGCGGCGTGGCGCTGCCGCCGATGGCGATGGTGCGCAGCGAGGACAGGTCGTGCGTCCGGCCCAGCGGGAGCAGTGCGGTCCAGATCGTCGGCACACCGGCGGTCCAGGTCACCTGCTCCTCGGCGATGACCCGGGCGAGGTGCTCCGGCGAGGTGTCCGCGCCGACGAGGACGAGGTCGGCCCCGGTCAGCGGCGCGGCGTACGGGAGCCCCCAGCCGCAGGCGTGGAACAGCGGTACGACGGGGAGCACCCGCTCGTGCTCGCCGAGCCGCAGCCCGTCGACCATGCAGACCGCCATCGCGTGCAGGAACATCGCGCGGTGGCTGTAGACCACGCCCTTCGGCATGCCGGTCGTGCCGCTGGTGTGGCAGATGCCCGAGGCGTCGTGCTCGCCGAGCTCCGGCAGCGAGGCCACGTCGGCGGGCGGCGCGGCGGCCAGCAGGTCCTCCCCGTCGAGCAGGCCGGGCAGCCCCTCGGTGTCGCCCTTGCCCAGGCGCACGAACGCGCGCACCGACGGCAGCGACAGCCCTACCAGTCGCGGCACCAGGTCGTCGTCGACGAACAGCACGCTGTCCCCTGCGTCGGCCACGACGTACTCGAGCTGGTCGGGGTGCAGCCGGATGTTCACCATGTGCAGCACGGCACCGAGCAGCGGTACGGCGTAGTAGAGCTCGACGTGCCGGCTGGTGTTGTTGGCGAACGACGCCACCCGGTCGCCGGGCTGCACCCCCAGGTCGCGCAGCACCGTGACGAGCCGCAGGACCCGCTCGGCGAGCTCGCCGTACGTCTGCCGGGTGGTGCCCTCGGCG
>DATJGA010000038.1:0-7241 GCA_035495395.1 Mycobacteriales bacterium
CGTGCAGGTGCCGTAGGACGCGCCGTCGAGAGCGCACTGGAAGCTGCCGAGGTCGGTGGCCGCGTCGCTCAGCGCGAACGACGCTGTGCTGCTCGCGGCGGGCGACGTGCTGGGCGTCGTGCGGCTGACGACGGGCGCGACCGGCGCGACCGTGTCCACCGTCCAGCCGTAGGTCAGGCTGGAGGCCCGCTTCCCCGTCGCGGCGGCGGTGAGCTTGAAGGAGTGGGCCTTGCTGGCCAGGGCGGAGTACGACGTGGGCGACGTGCAGGCGACCGGGGCCGCACCGTCGAGCGCGCACTTGTACGTCGTGCCCGACGCCGTGCCCCAGGCGAAGCTCGCCGAGGTGGCGTTGGTCGGGTTGGCCGGCTTGGCCGTGAGCACCGG
Organism: Mycobacteriales bacterium; assembly: GCA_035495395.1. GTDB lineage: Bacteria > Actinomycetota > Actinomycetes > Mycobacteriales > SCTD01 > RYN-111. The sequence continues at coordinate 385 of DATJGA010000038.1, forward strand.
GACCGGCGTGACCTGCGGCTTGGCGGCCAGCGCGGTGCCGGTGCTGCCGAGGACGATCGCGACGGGCAGGACGGCTGCCCCCGCACGGACGACGAGACGACGTGCCTTCACGACTGACCCCCTGGACTGGCGACGTGCCCGGGCCAACGACGCCGGCCCCTCAGGGGTCACTCGGCGTGATCGTGCTTGTCGCGAAGACCCGAAGAGTGCCTTTTGCACTACGCCGTCCGGCCCAGCGCCGGTGAGGCCCGCGTGACCCCGGGGTCAGGGTCCGTCGTACGCGACGAGGCCCCCGCCCAGCAGGACGGAGGCCTCGTCGGAGAGCGAGAAGCGCTGGGTCAGACGCACTGCGCCTGGTCGACGGGCGTGCCGTTGACGTTGATGTGCACCTCGAGACAGGCGGTGCTGGCGCTGGCCGGGATGGCGAACGCGCCGGCGGTGCCGAGGAGCAGGGCGGCGATGGCGATGACTCGCTTCAAGGGGTGACCTCCGTGTGCGATTCCGCGGGCCGGTGCGGCCCGCCAACTGGAGCAACGTCGCTGCTCCGCAGACCTCGCGCCTAGGCTGGAGCAGGTGAGGGACACCCGTGGAAGGGCGCTGCGCGACCTCCGGGTGTCGGTGACGGACCGGTGCAACTTCCGCTGCCCCTACTGCATGCCGCGCGAGCTCTTCGGCGCCGACCACGCCTTCCTCCCCCGGGCCGAGCTGCTGTCGTTCGAGGAGGTCACCCGGGTGGTCGCGGTGTTCGCGCGGCTCGGCGTGACGAAGGTGCGGCTGACCGGAGGCGAGCCGCTGCTGCGTCGTGACCTCCCCGACCTGGTACGGCGGGTGGCGGCCGTGGACGGCGTCGCCGACGTGGCGATGACGACGAACGGGTCGCTGCTGGCCCCGCTGGCGGAGCCGCTGCGCGACGCCGGGCTGGACCGGGTCACGGTGAGCCTGGACAGCCTCGACCCGTCGGTGTTCCGGGAGCTGTCCGACACCAACGTCCCGCTGTCGCAGGTGCTCGCCGGCATCGACGCCGCGGCAGCCGCCGGCCTCCCGGTGAAGCTCAACGCCGTGCTGCGCCGCGGGGTGAACGACGACGGCGTGCTCGACCTCGTCGACTACGCCCGCGAGCGCGGGCACACCCTGCGCGTCATCGAGTACATGGACGTGGGCACGACGAACGGCTGGGTCCTCGACGACGTCGTGCCCGGGGCCGAGGTGCGCGAGCGCATCGCCGCGGTGCACCCGCTGGAGCCCCTGGGAGCCGAGGGGACCGCGGACCGGTGGCGGTACGCCGACGGGGCCGGCGAGGTCGGCTTCGTGTCCTCGGTGTCGCAGCCGTTCTGCGGCACCTGCACCCGCGCCCGGCTGACCGCGGTGGGCGAGCTGTTCACCTGCCTGTTCGCCACGACCGGCACCGACCTGCGCGGGCCGCTGCGGGCAGGCGCGACCGACGACGAGCTGGCCGAGCTCATCGGCGGGCGCTGGGCCGCGCGCGACGACCGGTACTCCGAGCTGCGCGGACGCGTCACGCAGGACAAGGCGGAGATGTCCTACCTGGGCGGCTGAGTCTGGAAGGCTCCGCCCATGGACTGGAGCCTGCGCGGCTGCGCGCGCAAGGGGCACGTCACCTACGCGCCGGACGAGGACGAGCTGCGGGACCGGCTGCACGTCGACACCCCGGCGGGCGAGGCCTGGCGCTGCCTGCGCTGCGCCACCTTCGTCGTCGGCGAGCCGCACGGCACCGGGCCGGCCGCGCACGCGCCCGTCGTCCTGCGGGGCAAGGCCCTCAAGGACGCGACGATCCTGCGCGTGCTCGCCGTCGAGCGCTTCGGCCGCGGCCTGCTGCTGCTCGCGCTGGCGTACGGCGTCCACTACTTCCAGGACGCCAGGACCTCGATCAAGGAGACGTTCGACAAGGCGATCCCCGCGGCCCGGCCGCTCGCCAGCGCCTTCAACTACGACCTCGACACCAGCCCCACGGTGGAGCGGATCCGCAAGCTGCTGGAGAGCAACCAGCACACGCTCACCCTCGTCATCCTCGGGCTCGTCGCGTACGCCGCGCTGCAGCTCACCGAGGGCGTCGGCCTGTTCCTCCTCAAGCGGTGGGGCGAGTACGTCGCGGTCGTCGGCACCTCGGCCTTCGTGCCGCTGGAGGTGTACGAGCTGAGCCACCACGTGACCTGGCTCAAGGTGGTGGCGCTGCTCGTCAACCTCGCGGCCGTGGCGTACCTGCTCTGGACGAAGCGGCTGTTCGGCCTGCGCGGCGGGCACGCCGCGTTCGAGGCCGAGCGGGACGCCCAGTCGCTGCTCGAGGTCGAGGCAGCTGCCCTGACGGTCGACGGGAAGCGCCCCCCGCTGCTGCGCTGACCGGTTCGGGGTGGTCCGACATGGTCCGAAAGGGTCATTCACCGCGATGCCCCGCGCACCGAGGACCCAGTGGTGAGCAGGCACCGCGATCCCCTCGGCACGCGCCGCGTCGTCTACGGCGTGCTGTCGTGGATCGCGCTCGCCCTCGCCTGGTGGGCCGTGCTGCGCCGGGACCACCGCACCTGGCTCCCTGAGCTCCTCATCCCGACGGCGTCGCTCGTCGTGGTGACCCTGCTGACGCTGCTGTGGGTGCGGCACAACCTCGGGATCTACCAGCGCAAGGGCCCGCGACGGGGCGTGCCCGAGGTGGACGCCCCCTGGGTCAGCGACAGCCTCGGCCGGCGGCTCGACCTGCCTGCCGACCTGGCTGGCGCCCGGCACGTCAGGGTGGTGCTCGACGGTGACGTCAAGCGGTACGAGGTCGTCGCATGACCGACCTGCTCCGCTTCCTCGCGGGCTGGTGGCCCGTGCACGTCCTGCTCGGCTTCATCGCGCTCTACCCGATGGTGACGGCGGTCGTCTGGGTGGTGACCGCGATGGTCTACGCCTCGCGCCGGGAAGGCGCCGGCACGGAGGCGTTCTACGACCTCCCGGCCGAGGACCTCCCCCTCGTGACGGTGCTCGTCCCCGCCTTCCGCGAGGAGGCGGGCATCGGTCGCACGCTCGAGGCCCTGCACCACCTGGACTACCCCAGCTACGAGGTGCTCGTCGTCGACGACGGCTCCCCGGACCGCACCGCGGAGATCGCCCGGCAGCACGTCGCGCAGGACGCGCGCTTCCGCCTGCTGGCGAAGGAGACCAACGAGGGCAAGGCCCTCGCGATGAACGACGCCATGCCGCTCGTCCGCGGCAGCGTCGTCGTGGTGGTGGACGCGGACGCGCGGCTGCACCCGGACGCGCTGCGGGCCATCGTCCCGCACTTCGTGCGGCTGCCCCGTGTCGCCGCGGTCACCGGCAACCCGCGCGTCGCGAACCGGAGCAGCCTCGTCGCCGAGCTGCAGACCCTCGAGTTCACGTCGATCGTGTCGCTGCTGCGCCGCGCCCAGGTCGTGTGGGGCCGCATCCTCACCGTCTCCGGCGTCGTCAGCGCCTTCCGCGTCTCCGCCCTGCGCGACGTCGGCCTGTTCGACCCCTCCATGGCCACCGAGGACATCGACGTGTCCTGGCGGCTGCAGCGCCGCTTCTACGACGTCCGCTACGAGCCCCGCGCGCTGGTGGACATGACCGTCCCCGCCACCCTCCCGAGCCTGTGGCGGCAGCGCCGGCGCTGGGCGCTCGGCCTGGTGCAGGTCCTGCGCCGCCACCGGTCGGTCATCCACACCTGGAAGAACCGCCGGCACTGGCCGGTCTTCGTCGAGGCGGTGCTCTCCGTCGTCTGGGCCCACGCGTTCGTGGTCATGCTCGCCTTCTGGGCCGTCTGCCTGTCCGTGGGGGTCGACCCTCCGGGCGCGTCCCCGTTCCCCAACGCCTGGGGCATGATCGTCGCCACCGCCTGCCTGGTGCAGCTGGCGTTCGGCGTGCGGCTCGACCGCCGCTACGACCGCACCGTCACCCGGGCCTTCTGGATCGCGCCGCTCTACCCGCTCGGGTACTGGCTGCTCATGTCGCTCGTCACCATCCGCAGCACGCTGCCCGCGCTGCTGCGCCCGCAGCCCACCGTCGCCCGCTGGTCCACGGTGCGCGAGCCGGTCACGCGCACGCCGGTGGTGCCCCAGCAGTGGCTCCCGGAGCCCCGCACGGAGCCGGCTGCCCGCTAGCCCCGCTGGTCCGTCGTACCGGCGGATTCTTCGCGGCCGCGACCAAACCGGCTGGAACGTGATCGTGTCCTAGCCTCCCGCGCATGAGCCTGACGATCCGCTTCGTGGCGGCGATCGACACGGAGCTGGGTCCGGCCCTGGGTGACGACGCGGTCGCCGACCTGCTGGCCGCCGCGGGGCTCACGCCGCGCGACCCGCAGTCGTTCGGCGCGACGCCCCGGGGCACCGACCCGCGGTACGTGCTGCTGCGCGCGACCGTCGTCGCCGACGATCCCGACGAGGTCTCCCGTCGCATCCGGCACGCGCTGCAGGAGCGCGGCGCCGTGGTCGTCGACTTCCGCTTCACCGCCGAGCCGCTGGAGCCCGCGCCCCTGCGGACCCCGGGCGTCGCGTTCGACGAGTCCACCGGCACGCTCCGCGTCGAGTGCACCGGCCTCGCCGAGGACCTCACCCTCGAGCTGGTGCGCGGGTCGGACAGCATCACCGGCGTCGTGACCGGCCTGCTGGACGACGAGCCGGTGCGCGAGGCCGTCGGCGGCGTGCAGCGGGTGGTCGTCGCCCGCCACCGCTGACCTACGACAGGCCCCGCACCAGCTCGTCGGCCGCGGCGTAGGGGTCGAGGCTCCCCGCGACGACCTGCGCAGCGAGCTGCTCGAGGTGGCCCGAGGAGCGCAGGTCGACGCGGAGCGAGGTGAGCGCGATGCCCTCGACCTCGTCCGTGGCGCGCTTCACCCGCCGCGCCTCCAGCCGCCCGGAGGACTCCAGGTAGGCCCCGTGCGCCTCGATCGCGTCCACCACCTCGTCGGCGCCCTCGCCCTTCGAGGCGACCGTGCGCAGGATCGGCACCCGCCAGCCCTCGTCGGTGCGCCGGTCGCCCAGCGAGAGCATGTACCGCAGGTCGCGGACGACGGTGTCGGCGCCGTCGCGGTCGGCCTTGTTCACGACGAAGACGTCGGCGACCTCGAGGATCCCGGCCTTCGCCGCCTGGATGCCGTCGCCCATGCCGGGGGCCAGCAGCACCAGCGTCGTGTCGGCGAGCGAGGCGATCTCCACCTCCGCCTGGCCCACGCCGACCGTCTCCACGAGCACCACGTCGCAGCCGGCCGCCGACAGCACCCGCAGCGCCTGCGGGGTCGCCCAGGACAGCCCGCCCAGGTGCCCGCGCGAGGCCATCGACCGGATGAACACCCCGTCGTCGGTGGCGTGCTCCTGCATGCGCACCCGGTCGCCGAGCAGCGCGCCGCCGGAGAACGGCGACGACGGGTCCACGGCCAGCACCCCGACCCGCATCCCCCGGCGCCGGTACGCCGAGACCAGCGCCGACGTCGAGGTGCTCTTGCCGACGCCGGGCGAGCCGGTGAGACCGACCACCCGGGCGTGACCGGCGCGCGGGGCGAGCAGCGCCATCACCTCGCGCAGCGCGGGCGAGGCGTCCTCGACGAGCGAGATCAGCCGGGCGACGGCGCGCGCCTCACCGCCCTCGGCGCGGGCGACGAGGTCGGGGACGTCCAGGGATCCCCTTCTCAGCTGGGGACCGTGATGAGCAGCGCGTCGCCCTGACCGCCGCCACCGCACAGCGCGGCCGCACCCGTGCCGCCGCCGCGGCGCTTCAGCTCGTGCGCGAGGTGCAGCACGATGCGGGCGCCGCTCGCGCCGATGGGGTGGCCGAGCGCGATGGCGCCGCCGTTGACGTTGACCTTCTCCGGATCGATGCCGAGCACCTTGGTCGAGGCGATGCCGACGGCCGCGAAGGCCTCGTTGAGCTCGAACAGGTCGATGTCGTCGAGGGACTTGCCCGCCTTGGCGAGCGCGGCCTTGATGGCGTTGGCCGGCTGCTCCTGCAGCGAGGTGTCCGGTCCCGCGACGATGCCGTGCGCGCCGATCTCGGCGAGCCAGGTGAGGCCCAGCGACTCGGCCTTCTCCTTGCTCATCACGACGACCGCGACCGCGCCGTCGGAGATCTGCGAGGCGTTGCCGGCCGTGAGCGTGCCGTCCTTCACGAACGCGGGCTTGAGCCCCGCGAGGGACTCGGCCGTCGTACCGGGCCGGACGCCCTCGTCCTCGGTGACGAGGACCGGGTCGCCCTTCCGCTGCGGGATCTCGACGGGCACGATCTCGTCGGCGAAGCGGCCCTCCTTGATGGCGAGCGCGGCCAGCTCGTGCGAGCGCGCGGCGAACTCGTCCTGCTCCTCGCGCGTCATGTCGTACTTGTGCTGGTACGCCTCGGTACCGGTGCCCATCGCGACCTTGTCGAACGCGTCGAACAGGCCGTCGTGGAAGGTGGCGTCGAGGATCTCGGCGTTGCCGTACCGGTACCCCTGGCGCGCCTTCGGCAGCAGGTACGGCGCCTGCGTCATCGACTCCATGCCGCCGGCCACCACGACCTCGACCTCGCCGGCCCGGATGAGCTGGTCGGCGAGCGCGATCGCGTCGAAGCCCGACAGGCAGACCTTGTTGATGGTCAGCGCGGGCACCGACATGGGGATGCCGGCCTTGACCGCGGCCTGGCGGGCGGTGATCTGCCCCTGCCCGGCCTGGAGCACGTGGCCCATGATCACGTAGTCGACCTGGTCGCCGCTGACGCCGGCCTTGTCCAGGGCGCCCTTGATGGCGATGCCGCCGAGGTCCATGGCGGTGAAGTCCTTGAGCGCCCCGCTGAGCTTGCCGATCGGCGTACGGGCTCCGGCCACGATCACGGTGCTGGTCACGGGGGTCCTCCAGGGGTCTGTTTCCTTCCTGCAA
>DATJGA010000039.1:0-2852 GCA_035495395.1 Mycobacteriales bacterium
GCGAGCCGGCGGAACGCGCTGCTGTGCAGGACCCGCGCCCGGTCGCGCTGGAACGCGGTGCGCCCCGGCCGCTTGTCCGGCTCGGGCACCCGTCGCTCCACGGCTGCGTCGTCGTACACCGGCACATCCAACTACCCGGGACGAAAGTCCCGGGTAGCGCTGGCCCCTTCGGCCCAAACCAAGGTCATGTCCGACATGTCCACTACAGCAACCATCCCGTACGCCCGATGGCACGGTCGCAGGGACGCGTCAGGACGATCTTGACGGGCCTGCGACCCCCGAGAGGACCGCGAGATGGCCGACACGACCGCTCACCGCCCGCGCCGCCTGGCCACCAGGTCGATGAAGGTGCTCTCCGGCACGCTCGGGAGCGTCGTCGCCGGGTCCGCGGCCTACGCGGCCACGGCCTGGGTGGTGGGCCTCAACAGCGGTTCCGCCGGCGCGGCCCGCTCCGCGAGCATCACCAACCTCACGATCACCGCCGTGGCCTCCCCCGGCGCCGGCAACCTGCTGTACCCGGGAGGGACCGGCGACGTCGTCGTCAACATCAACAACCCGAACCCGTTCCCCGTCACGATCACCGCCGTGCAGCTCCCGACCAGCGCGACCTACGCGACCGGCTACTCCGACAGCGCGCTCACGAGCGCCGTCGCCGGGTGCGCCTCGGCGACCAGCCTGGTCGGCTGGAGCTACGCCACCGGCGTGTCGGGGTCGTCGCACACCCTCACCACCCCGCTGACGGTCGCGGCGAGCACCAGCAGCTTCACGGTCACGCTCACCAACGCCGCCACGATGGGGAGCGCCACGCCGCTGGCGTGCGCGAACACCTACTTCTCGATGCCCTCCCTCACCGCGGTCTCCGCCAGCGGCGGCGCCGCCACGGCCACCGCCAGCGGTGGCACCGACGCCTGGACGAGCTGACCGGTCGCACCGCGAGCGGCGACCCGGTCGAGCCACGAGGACCAGTCTGATGAGCACCCGCCCACGCAGACTGGTCCTCGTGCTGCTCGGGGTCCTGCTCCCCGTGCTGTCCGCCAGCCCGGCCGGTGCCTCGAGCTGGACGACCACGCTCAACGCCCTCTCGGCAGGGCGGGCGCAGTCCGTGCCCACCCCCTCGGCGCCGACCGGCGTCACGGCCACCTGCACGTCCTCGACGACGAAGACGGTGACCGTGTCCTGGGCGGCGGTGGCGCACGCCACCTACGCCGTCTACCAGTCGAACACGACGGTCACGGGCACCTACACGGTCGTCGCCAGCAGCGTCTCGGCGACCTCCTGGACCAGCGGCGGGCTCTCGGACGGCAAGACCTACTGGTACCAGGTGCGCGCGAGCCTCGGCAGCACCTGGGTCAGCGCGAACTCCGCATCCACCACAGGTCGCCTCATCAGCAAGAACGCGCCGAACTGCAGCTGAGCCGGCGTCGTGCGCCGGTGACATCCCCCTAGCCACCACGCGGATCGTGCCGAAGCCGGCGCGGGGTGCCGCACACTGGACGGGTGGGGGTGAGGTGGGGGCGCGCTGTGGCGACCGCGGTCGCCCTGTGCCTGCTCGCGGGTCTGCGGGTCGCGACCGGGGGCGGTGCCGCCACGCCGACTGCGGTCGTCGCGCCGGTCGCCACCGTCCCGGCCGGGACCCCCACCGCCACGGCGAGCGCGGCCGCGCCGCGCGTCCGCCCGGCCCCCGCACCGCGCGCTGCGGCACCGGCCCGGCCCGCCGCCGCGGTGCCGCCGGCCGTCCCGCGCAGCGGCTGCCCCGTGCCGTACCACCCGCCGTCCACCTCGGCGCCGCGCCCGCTGCGGCCCCCGGCCGTCGCCGACGCGCTGCTGCCGCCCGCCCTGCCGGTCGCGCGTAAGGCGAGCACCCTGGCCGCCGTGAGCGGCAAGGGCCTGTGGGTCACGCCGTGGCCGACGAGCCGGCTCGACGTCCCCGCCCTCGTCGCGCACGCCAAGGCCCTCGGCGTGCGCAACCTGTGGGTGCGCACGGGCGGCTCGCGTCAGGGCTGGTACGGCGGGCGGTTCCTGCCGCAGCTCGTGCCGCAGGCGCACGCGGCCGGCATCACCGTGGTGGCCTGGGACTTCCCGACGCTGTCGAACCCGGTCGCCGACGCGCGCCGGGCGCAGCTGGCGCTGGCCGCCGGCGTCGACGGCTTCTCCCCCGACGTCGAGACGCGGGCCGAGGGCACGTACGCCACCCCGCGGCGGGTCGCCCTCTACCTGTCGCTGGTACGCCGTGCGGCCGGTGCCCGCCCCGTCGTGGCCACCGTCCCGAGGCCGACGCCGCTGCGGCAGCGGAGCTTCCCCTACCGGGCCTTCGTCCGGTACGCCGACGTCTTCGCGCCGATGGTCTACTGGTCCTGCAAGGAGCCGGGAGCCCTGGTGCAGCAGGCGATCCGGTACCTGCGGCCCCTGCTGCCGGTGGCCCCGGTCGGCCAGGCCTACGACATGGGACCCGAGGGCGGGCGTCGGGGCCTGCCCTCGCGTGCCGAGACGCTGCGCTTCCTCGACGCCGCCAAGCGCGCGGGGGCGGTGGGCGCCAGCCTGTGGACCGTCGAGCACGCCGGACGCGAGCAGCTCCGGGCGATGGCCTCCTACCGCTGGCTCGTCACCGCCGGCTGAGCGGGCTTCCTGCCGACCACGCAGCGGGCGAGCCCTGGCAGCCGGACGGCACCGTCCTGCTCGTAGCCACGTGCCGCACCGACCACGGCGCTCGCGATGCGCTCCCTGGCCGGCTCGTCCACCTGCGTGAGGGCGGCCGCGGCGAGCGAGACGTGCTCGCTCATCACCTCCCAGAACTCCTCCGGCGAGCGCGTCACCAGCGCGACCGGGACGTCCCGCTCCCGCACGTCGCGCAG
>DATJGA010000040.1:0-4549 GCA_035495395.1 Mycobacteriales bacterium
AGCTCTCGACCAACCTGCCCGAGGTGCCGCAGTAGGCATGTGCGGCCGGTACGCCTCCTCGCGCAAGCCCGACGACCTCGTCGGGTACTTCGAGGTGCAGGACCCGCCGGAGGAGGTGCTGCCGCCCTCCTGGAACGTCGCCCCCACCGACCCCGTGTACGCCGTGGTGCAGCGCGAGACCCGGCAGCTGCGGGTGCTGCGCTGGGGCCTGGTGCCGTCGTGGGCCAAGGACCCGAAGGTCGGTGCCCGCTTCATCAACGCCCGCCGCGAGACGGTCGCGACGACGAACGCCTTCCGGGCCGCCTACGCCAAGCGCCGCTGCCTGCTGCCGGCCGACGGGTACTACGAGTGGAAGCCCGAGGGCACGGGCAAGCAGCCGTACTTCCTCACCACCACGACCGGTGACCCGCTGGCGATGGCCGGTCTGTTCGAGCACTGGAAGCGCCCGGACGGCACGTGGCTGTCGACGTGCACGGTGCTCACCACCAGCGCCCCGGACGAGCTCGGCGAGATCCACGACCGCACCCCGCTGCTCGTCCCGAAGGAGCTCTGGGCGGTCTGGCTCGACCCGGACGTCACCGACCCCGACGCGGTCCTCGTCCCCGGCACGCCGGGCGTGCTCGACGCGTGGCCGGTCGGCAAGGACGTCGGCAACGTCCGCAACAACGGGCCGCACCTCGTCGACCCCGTCTAGAGGCGGCGCCAGAGCAGGCCGGCGTTGGTGAGCACCAGCAGGAAAGCCAGCACTGCCAGGGAGATCGGCCCCCAGCGGGGCTCCAGCTCCGCGCGTACCGCCGCCGCCCTCTCGGCCGGCGCGAAGGCGTAGCGGAAGCTCGTCGAGCCCGTCCCGAGCAGGTCCGCGCCCAGGTACGGCGAGTACGACGAGGCGCGCGCCCCGGTCGCGGCCACCTGCACGAGCAGGTCGAGGGCAGCCTTGCGCTCGGCCTGCGGAGGAGCTGTCGCGGCCCACGCCCGCCACGAGGGGAGCCCGCGCGGCGGAGCGAGCGCGCGCGGGTCGAGCGCGGCGACCGCGGACACGTCGAGCGAGACCGTTCCGGGCCCGTCGACCCGCACCGAGAAGGACACCTCCGGCGCACCGCCGACGCCGCCCAGGACCCCGGCGAAGCTCGCGCCGTCGGCGAGCGGCGACGTCGCCGGGCCCGTCACGGCGCCGGTGGTGCCGAGCACCCGCACGGTGCCGCTGAGCCGGAAGGGGACCGCCTGCGACGCCTGCTCCTGCGCCGCCCCGACGACCGTCAGCCGGGCGGGCAGGCCGCCGTCGGTGCTCGGCAGGCGGGCCGCCGACGGGTGCCGTGCGACCGAGAGCGCCCGGTCCAGCAGCGGCGCGACGGCCGACGCCGAGACGTCCCTGCCGGTGGGCAGCACGGCCGGCTGCTCGGTGAGGTTCTTCAGCGTGAGGGTGACCGTGCCGGCCCCGGGCACCCGCCCGCCTGGGTCGAGCGGCCGGGTCGTGCCGCCGCCGGTGAAGGAGGCCGTCACCCCCAGCGGCAGGTGCACCGCCTCGATCTGAGGGTCGAGCAGCAGCCGGGCGGCGAGGTCCCGCGACCCGGGCGAGAACCCCTGCCACACCACCGCTCCGCGCCGGGTGACCGGTGCCGGGTCCGCGCTGAGCGAGGTCGCCTCGCGCGCCGGCCCGCGCTCGCGCACGGCGTAGTCGCCGGTGCCGCGCAGCTGCAGCCGCTGCTCGAGCACCACCCGCCGTACCGTGCCGTCGCCGCCGACGCCGACGCGCACGACCTCGTCGTTGACGACGGGCCCGGGCACGTCCGAGGGCAGCAGCCGGTCGGGGCGGAAGTTCGGCAGCAGCTTGAGGATCTCGGTCGCGGCCAGCTGCGCGGCGTCCGACGTCGGCAGCTCGATGGTGTCCGCCGACGCCGCGGTCGGGACAAGCAGCACCAGCGCGACCAGCGCCCGCGTCCCTCGCACGCCCCTGAACCTATGCTGGGCCGATGGATCTCACGGCAGTGCGGGCAGAGCTCGAGCAGGTGGTGCGCGAGAGCGACGCCGCGATCGCCGCCCTCGTCCACGACGACGAGGACGTCGAGATGGACGAGGCCGACGTCTCGTCCGAGATGACGGAAGCCGACCGCGAGGAGGCGCTCGCGGAGGCGGCAGAGGAGCGGCGCACCGAGGCGCTCGCTGCGCTCGCGCGGCTCGACGCCGGCACCTACGGCTTCTGCGTCGACTGCGGCAAGCCGATCGTCGAGGAGCGGCTGCTCTTCCGCCCCGAGGCCGCCCGCTGCCTCGAGGACCAGCAGAAGCTCGAGGAGCGCGAGGGCTGACCGGCACCTCGCTCGAGGTCGAGACCCGCGTCGGTACGGCGAGGGTCCACCTCTCCGGCGACGGTGCCGGCCTGCTCGTGCTCGGGCACGGGGCGGGCGGTGGCGTCGACGCGCTCGACCTGCGGGCCGCCCGCGACGCGGCCCACGAGGTCGGGATGCGGGTCGCCCTCGTCGAGCAGCCCTGGCGGGTGAGGGGCAAGAAGGTCGCCGAGGCACCGCCGCGGCTCGACCAGGCCTGGGTCGACGTGCTCGCCGGTCTCGAGGGCGCCCCGCTCGTCGCGGGCGGCCGCAGCGCCGGCGCTCGCGTGGCCTGCCGCACCGCCGCCGAGGTCGGGGCGGACGCGGTGCTCTGCCTCGCCTTCCCGCTGCACCCGCCCGGTCGGCCCGAGCGGAGCCGGCTGGCCGAGCTGACCGCCGTACCGGTGCCGGTGCTCGTCGTGCAGGGCGACCGCGACGCGTTCGGCGTGCCGCCGGGGGCGACGCTGGTGCCCGGAGCCGACCACGGGTTCCGGGTCGCCAAGGGCGGGGCGGCGGCCGGCCCGCAGGTGCAGGCCGCCGTACGGGCCTGGCTGGCGCAGATCGGGACATAGCTGGCATTTGCGCTACACCTCTGTGGCCTCCGCGCCGATGCCTGGTGAAACGCACCGGCTCACAGGGGATCCGTTGAACCAGTCGTCCGGCACCGCCGTACGCGCCGCGATCGGCGCCGCCCTCGGGACCGTCCTCGCCTGCGCCATGGCGCTCGTGCTCCGGCACGACCCGCAGGGCTACCACGTGCCGGTCGACATGATCGCGCTCTACACGACCGAGGGGCTGCTCGCCGCCACCGGCCTGACCCTGCTGCCGCGGCTGCGCGAGGGCGGCGGCTTCGCGGCCCGGCACGCGACGACCATCATGTGGTTCCTGCTGCTGCTGAGCAGCTCGAGCGCGGGCGGCTTCGCGAGCTACGCCGGCGGCGTCCGCGGCCCCTTCTGGATCCTCTACCTCCCCGCGCTGTGCGTCGGCGGGGTGCGGCTGCCGCGCCTCGGCGCCTTCCTGCTGTCCGTCGCGTGCGTCGCCGGGCTGGTGCTGTCCACGGCGAAGTCGCACCAGCTCGACAGCCACTCGGTGCCGTGGCTGGTGCTCACCACGCCCTTCTTCCTCGCCATCCCGGCGCTGCTCAACCAGGTCACCCGCTCGCTGGAGCGGGTCCGCGACGAGGCCCAGCACGACCGGGCCGGCCTGCAGCGCTGCATCGAGGAGCTGTCCATGCAGCTCGTGGCCACCGCCGAGGGCGACCTCACCCGCACGCCCGACGTGGCGGTGGCGCCGGAGGCGTCGTACGCCGCGCCGCTGAGCCTGCTGTCGGGCTCCCTCGGCGACACCGTCGGCAGCCTGCGGCTGCTCGTCGATCACGTCCGCGGCGGCGGCGAGCAGATCGCCGCGAGCGCGACCGAGCTGCTCGCCAGCGCCGAGCAGACCGCGGCCGGCGCCACCCAGCAGTCCTCCGCCGTCTCGGAGACCAGTACGACGATCGCCGAGCTCGCGGCGACGGCGGCCAGCATCGCGCAGACCGCGGAGGCGGTGGCAGGGGCGGCCGAGGAGACGATGCTGCACGTGCTCGAGGGAAGCAAGGCGGTCGAGGACTCGGTGTCCCAGATCGAGGCCATCGCCAGCCGGGTCGAGGACATCGCCGCGCAGTCGGTGCAGCTCGGCGAGCAGAGCCAGGAGATCGGCCGGATCCTGTCGGTCATCGACGACCTGTCCGACCAGACCAACCTGCTCGCCCTCAACGCCGCCATCGAGGCGGCCCGGGCCGGCGAGCACGGCCGCGGCTTCGCCGTGGTGGCCTCCGAGGTGCGCAAGCTGGCCGAGCGGGCCCAGGAGTCGACCAGCCAGATCCAGCAGATCGTCGACGCCATCCAGCACGGCACCAGCCGCGCGATCGAGGCGTCGGCGCAGGGCTCCGAGGAGGCCAAGCTCGGCGTCCAGCTCGCCCGCGGGGCGGTCGCCTCGCTGTCGCGGATCAGCAGCGTCGTCGACGAGACCACCGCCGCCGCCAAGGAGATCTCCATCGCCACCCAGCAGCAGCGCAGCGCGTCCGACCAGGTCGTCGCCGCGATGGGCCAGGTCTCGCAGGTCTCGCAGCAGTACGCCGCCGGCTCGAAGCAGTCGGCCGCGGCGGCGCAGCAGCTCAACGCGCTGGCCACCGAGCCGCGCACCTCGATCGCTCGCTTCACCACCGAGTAGCGGTTCAGGCGGAGACG
>DATJGA010000041.1:0-2088 GCA_035495395.1 Mycobacteriales bacterium
GCCGACGCGTCCCGCCGTACGACGTCGTTGAACGCCTACGTGTCGGGCTTCGGGTCGACGCGGCGGATCGTCCTCTACGACACGCTGGTGAAGACGGCGACGCCGGAAGAGGTGGAGCTGATCGTCGCGCACGAGCTGGGGCACGCGAAGCGGCAGGACGTGCTCGTCGGCACGCTGGTCGGGGCGCTGCTCGCGGCCGCCGGGGTGTGCGGGCTGTTCCTGGTGCTGTCGTCGTCGCGGCTGCTCGCCCGGGTCGGCGCGTCCGGGCCAGGGGACCCGCGGGTGCTGCCGCTGGTGCTGTTCCTGGCCGCGCTGGTGCCGCTGCTGCTCGCCCCGGTCTCGAACCTCGTCACCCGGCACGTGGAGGCGCGCGCCGACCTGCACTCGCTCGAGCTCACCGGCGACGTGCCCACGTTCGTCAGCACCGAGCAGCGGCTGGCCCGCACGAACCTGTCGGACCTCGACCCGAACCCGCTCGTCTACGCCTTCTTCTTCACCCACCCCTCGAGCCCGCAGCGGATCGCCTTCGCGCGGGCGTGGGAGGAGCAGCGCCGGTGAGGACGCTGGTCGTCACCAACGACTTCCCCCCTCGACCCGGCGGCATCCAGGCCTACGTGCACGGCCTGGCGGTGCGCCAGCCGGCCGACGAGATCGTGGTCTTCGCGTCCAGCTGGCGGGGGGCGCGGCAGTTCGACGCGGAGCAGCCGTTCCCCGTCGTACGCGCGGACACCAAGGTGCTGCTGCCGACGCCCGGGGCGATCCGGCAGGCCCGCGGGATCGCGGTCTCCGAGGGCTGCGACCGGGTCTGGTTCGGGGCGTCGGCACCGCTGGGGCTGATGGCGCGCCGCCTCGGGCTGCTGCGCGCGGTCGCCTCGACGCACGGGCACGAGGTCGGCTGGGCGATGGCGCCGGCGACCCGGCAGGCGCTGCGCCGGATCGGCACGCAGGTGGACCTCGTGACGTACCTGGGGGAGTACACCCGGGCGCGGCTCGCCCCCGCCTTCGGCCCGGTGGAGATGGCCCAGCTGCCGAGCGGGGTGGACACCGACCTGTTCCGGCCCGGGGCGGGAGGCGCTGACGTGCGCGCCCGGCACGGGCTCACGGACCGGCCCGTGGTGGTGTGCGTCTCGCGGCTGGTGCCGCGCAAGGGGCAGGACGTGCTCATCCGCGCGCTTCCCCTGGTGCGCAAGGAGATCCCGGACGCAGCCCTGCTCGTGGTCGGGGGCGGGCCGGCGATGCCGCGGCTGCGCTCGCTGGTCGCCTCGTCCGGCCTGGACCAGCACGTGGTGCTCACCGGCTCGGTGCCGTGGGAGGAGCTGCCGGCCCACTACGACGCGGGCGACGTGTTCGCCATGCCGTGCCGCGACCGACTGCGCGGGCTGGAGGTGGAGGGGCTCGGGATCGTCTTCCTCGAGGCCTCCGCGACCGGGCTGCCCGTGGTGGCGGGCCGCTCGGGCGGCTCGCCGGACGCCGTCCTCGACGGGGTGACGGGGCACGTGGTCGACGGCACGTCCGTGGAGGAGGTCGCCGCGCGGCTCGTCGGCCTGCTCGCCGACCCGGCGGCCGCGCGCGCGATGGGCGCCGCCGGCCGCGCCTGGGTCGAGAAGGACTGGCGCTGGGACGTCCTCGCCGCCCGCCTCCGCGGCTTCCTAGCCGGCGCTGACGGTGCTGACGACGCGAGCCCGGGGTAGCGGCTGGTCGTAGCGCCCGAGGGACCGCTGCAGCGACGCCAGGGCGAGGCCCACCACCGGTACGGCGAGCAGCGGGGGCAGCCAGACCTCGCCGGTCTGGGCGGCGGCACCGAAGAGCAGGCCGACGGCGGCGGCCGGGGCGGACAGCCGCAGGCTGGCGACCACCAGCGCACCGGGCGGCGCGATGGAGTCGCGGGGGCTGCGCAGCAGCGCGTGGTGCGGCCGGTGCACCGAGCAGGACAGGCCGACCGCGACGACGACCGCGGTGCACGCGAGCGCGGAGCAGGCGATCGCGCTCAGCTGGGTGGCCGTCGGTCCGCCGGGGCTGCGCAGGCTCCCCGCCACCACGGCGAGGACGACGGCGGCGCCCACCGTCTCGGCGATGACGAGCACCTTG
>DATJGA010000042.1:0-5104 GCA_035495395.1 Mycobacteriales bacterium
GGGGCCTACCGGCTGTCGGCTCCGGCCACGGTCGTCGGCGCGGGCATCGTGAGCGTGTCCGCGGCCCTGGACCAGGCGGTGTCCGGCGTGGTCCAGCCGATCCCGCGGCAGGACCCCCTCGAGGGCATGGTCGCGGGCGACGAGTACGCGAACGGCGACTGGACGGGCCAGAGCTGGTACGGCCAGTCGTGGTACGGCCAGAGCTGGTACGGCCAGAGCTGGTACGGGCAGTCGTGGTACGGCCTGACGTGGTACGAGAGCGCCGCTTCGCCGGCGCCGTGGGAGGAGAGCTCCACCGACTACGGTGCCGTCCTGCCGGGCTCGGCCTGGTACGGCACCTGGCGCTGACGTGCTGTCGGGACGAGCCCGCACGGCGGGCGCCTGGGTCTGGACCGCGCTCCTCGGTGCTGCCGCGGGCGTGCTGGCCGGCACGCTCCCCGGGTACTCGGCGAAGACCGAGGACTACTGGCTGCTGCCCGGGCTGGCGCTGCTGGTGGCCGGCGCCGAGTTCATGCAGATCCGGTTCCGCGTGGGGCAGCAGGTCGACGGGAGCAACCTCGTCGAGGCGGCGGTCGCGCCGCTGCTCGTCGTGGCACCCAACGCGGCCGGCCTGCTCGCCGTACTGGCGGGGCAGCTGCTCGCCGGGCTGGTCCGGCGCAACCCGCCCGTCAAGCTGGCCTTCAACCTCGCCCAGTGGTCGCTGGCGTTCAGCGTCGGAGCGGTGCTGTGGACCTCGTTCGACGCCGGCCCGGCGTCCTGGGGCGGTGCCGGCGGCCTGGTGCTCGCCGTACTGGTCGTCGGCGTCGTCAACCTGCTGGCGTTCACCGTGGTGCTCCTCGTCATGGGCAGCGACATGCGGACCGTGCGCCCGCTCCTCGGCCCCGGCTGGTTCCTGAGCCTCGGGGTCAACACCGCGCTCGGCGTGCTCTTCGCGCTGGCCCACACCGCGGCCCCCGGCGGCCTGCTGCTCGCGCCGGTCCCGCTCGTCGTCCTGCACCAGGCCTACCGCGGGTACGCCGCCGCGCGGGCCGACCGGGCCCGGCTGGCCGGCATGCACCGGGCCGCGTCGGTGCTGGCGGGCCCGCTCGACCCCCGGCCGGTGATCGCGGAGTTCCTCCGCGCGGCGGCCGAGGTGTTCGAGACCCGGGCCGCGGTGATGGTCCTCAAGGTCGAGGGCGGGCGCGAGGTGCACCGCGTCGACCTCGGCACGGGTGCGGTCGACGTCTACACCGAGCCGGAGGACGCCGCGACCCTCGAGGCCGCGATGACCGCGCACCTCGGGGCCGTGCGCATCGACGCGCACGACGCGGGCCCGCTGGCGGTGGCGCTGCGGGAGACCGGGCGCAACGACTGCCTGGCCGTGCCGATGCTGGAAGGCGGCCGGGTGCTCGGCGCCCTGCTGCTGCTCGACCAGGTGGGCATCGAGGGCGCCCCCGCCGGGCAGCTCTCCGTCCTGGAGGCACTGGCGCGCGAGGTCGCGGCCGCGCTGGCCAAGGGCCGGCTGCTGGACTCGGTGCTCGAGGAGCGCCGCAAGCTCTCCACCGTCGTGAGCGCCACCTCCGACGGCATCGCGTCGATCGACGAGGACGGCGTCGTCCGCTCCTGGAACCCGGCGCTGGTCGGCATCACCGGGCTGTCCGAGCGCGAGGTGCTCGACCGCGCCGACGCCCTCGCCCGGCTCGACCCGCGCACCCCGGAGGGTGAGCCGGTGGACCTCGCCGGTTGGGCCGACGGGGTCGTGCTGCCCGGCGAGATCGCCGTGCGCAGCCGGCAGGGCGGCCGCCGCCGGCTCGCCTGCTCCTACAGCCACGCCGAGGACGAGCACGGCCGGACGCTGGTCGTCGTGGCCCGCGACGTCACGCCGGTGCAGGAGTTCGAGGCGCTGCGCGCCGAGTTCGGCCGGCTCGTCGCGCAGGAGGCCGCCCGCCGCCTCGTGGTGGAGCAGCTGCAGGCTGCCGTCGTGCCGGACACCCCGTCGGTGGAGGGCCTCGAGCTCGCCGTCACCTACGTCGCCTCCGACCCGAAGGAGCCCACCGGGGGCGACCTGTGGGACTGGCAGGTGCTGCCCAACGGCCACCTGCACATCGCCGTCGTCGACGTCCTCGGGCACGGCGTGGCGGCCACCAAGTCGGCGCTGTCCGTCGTGCACGCGCTGCGGCTGCTCGCCCTCGACGACACGCCGCTCGGCGACGTCGTGGCGCGCGCGGCGACGCTCATCGAGCGGCAGGACGCCGACCTCGTGGCGACGGTGGTCGTGGGCCGCCTCGACCCCGCGACGGGCCGGCTGCTCCTGGTCTCCGGGGGCCACCCGCCGGCGCTCGTGGTGACCGGCGGCGGCGAGGTCCGCCAGGTCGTCGCGACCGGCGGGGCCATCGGCTGGCCGGGCGCCGGGAGCGACGGCGTGGCCGAGGTGCAGCTGGAGCCGGGCGACACCGTGCTGCTCTACACCGACGGCCTCGTCGAGGCCCGCAAGGACATCGTCGCGGGCATCGACGCCCTGGTCACCGAGCTCGGGTCCCTGGGCGACCTGCCCGTGGACGCGATGACGGAGGAGCTGGTGAAGCGCGCCCTCGCCGGCGCCGAGCGCCGGGACGACACGCTCGCCCTGGTCGTCCGCCGCGGAGGCGGTCGCACGGCGGCGGCGCCGAGCACCCGGTCGTCGGTCGAGCGCTGGCAGATCGCGCCGGAGCGGCACGCCGCCCAGCAGCTCCGTCGGGAGGCGGTGCGCTGGCTCAGCGACCGGGGGGTCGCCGCGGGGGACACGGCACTCGTGGTCGCCGAGCTGCTCGCGAACGCCGTACGCGCCGCCCGCGGCATCGTCGTGCTGGAGCTGTCGGTGCGCCAGGGCCGCGTCGACGTGGCGGTGACGGACGACGGGCCGGGCCTCGTCGAGCTGCCCGACGAGGAGCTGCCCGCGCTCGACGCGGAGGGCAACCGCGGGCTGTTCCTCGTGCGCAAGCTCAGCCGCGACGTCGAGCTCGACCCGGACACCATCGGCACCACCGTGCGCTGCTGGCTGCCGGTCGAGGTTGACGCACCCCGGCTCCCGGGGCAGGTCCAGCGCGACGCCGTCCTCTGACGGCAGGGACGGCTGGCTAGGTTCGTCGCGAACGCCGCCGTCGGAGGAGGGACCGCGCGTGGACGCCGAGCAGCTCGCCGGCCGCGGCCAGGCCCGTACCGCGGACGTCGTCGTGGTGGGTGCCGGCGTGATCGGCTCGTCCATCGCGCTCGAGCTCGCCAGCTCCGGTCGGTCGGTCGTGGTGGTCGACCGGGCGAGCGGGCCCGGGCAGGGCTCGACCAGCGCGTCGAGCGCCGTCGTGCGCTTCAACTACTCGACCTGGGACGGCATCGCGCTGTCCTGGGAGGCCAAGCACTGCTGGGAGCGGTGGGCCGAGCACCTCGGGGGCGTGGACGAGACCGGGATGGCGTGCTTCCACCGCGTCGGCATGGTGTTCCTGGACGTCGACGTCGCTCCGCTCGAGCGGGTGCTGCCGATGTTCGACCGCGCGGGGATCCCGTACGAGCACTGGGACGCCGACGAGCTGGCGCAGCGCGTCCCGGGCATCGACCCCGGTCGGTTCTGGCCGCCGCGGCGCATCGACGACCCGGGCTTCTGGGAGGACGCCACCACGCGGCTGGGGGCGCTCTGGACGCCGGACGCGGGCTTCGTCGACGACCCGGCGCTCGCCGCGGTGAACCTCGCGAGCAGCGCCCGGCGCAGGGGAGCGGCGTTCCTGTTCGGCCACGCCGTGACCGAGGTGCTGGGAGGGACGGGCACCGAGGGCGTGCGGCTCAGCGACGGCTCCGTCGTGTCCGCCCCAGTGGTCGTGAACGCCGCCGGGCCCTGGTCCGGTGCGCTGAACGCGCTGGCCGGCGTCGGCGCGGGCTGGTCGGTCGGCGTGCGCCCCCTGCGCCAGGAGGTGCACCGGGTCCCGGCACCTGCCGGCCTCAACCCGAGCGGTGCGCTGGGTCCCGTGCTCGCCGACCTCGACCTGGGCACGTACGTGCGACCCACGCCCGGTGAGGGGCTGCTCGTCGGCGGCACCGAGCCGGAGTGCGACCCGCTGCAGTGGCTCGACGACCCGGACACCAGCAACCCGCACGCCACGCAGCAGGTCTTCGAGGCCCAGGTGACGCGCGCCGCCCGGCGCTTCCCCCTTCTCGGCGTGCCGGGAAAGCCGGTGGGCCTCGCCGGCGTCTACGACGTCACGGACGACTGGACGCCGGTCTACGACCGCACCGAGCGCGAGGGCTTCCACGTCGCGATCGGGACCAGCGGCAACCAGTTCAAGAACGCGCCGGTGGTCGGCAGGGTCATGCGCGCGGTCCTCGAGGGGGAGACCACCGTCGTCGGCGAGCACACCGGCCTGGAGATCGGGCTGGCGGGGTTCGGCCGGCTGCGCCCGCCCAACGCCGACTCCACCGGCACCGTGATGGGCTGACCCGCACCCGAAGGGGGTCGCGGCCGGCACCTGGTGCAGGGTTGGGGAGTGCCCAACCGCCTCGCCGCCTCGAGCTCGCCGTACCTGCTGCAGCACAAGGACAACCCGGTCGACTGGTGGGAGTGGGGGCCGGACGCCTTCGCCGAGGCCGAGCGCCGTGACGTGCCGGTGCTGCTGAGCATCGGGTACGCCGCCTGCCACTGGTGCCACGTCATGGCGCACGAGTCGTTCGAGGACGAGGACACCGCGGCGTACATGAACGCGCACTTCGTCAACGTGAAGGTCGACCGCGAGGAGCGACCCGACGTCGACGCGGTCTACATGGAGGCCGTGCAGGCGATGACCGGTCACGGCGGCTGGCCGATGACCTCGTTCCTCACCACGAAGGGCGAGCCGTTCTTCTGCGGCACGTACTGGCCGCGTGAGCCGCGGCACGGGATGCCGGCGTTCACCGAGGTGCTGAGCTCCGTCGTGCAGGCGTGGGAGTCGCGGCGCGGCGAGGTCGACGAGGCGGGCCGCGAGGTCGTCGAGCGGCTGTCCCGCCCCGGGCCGTCGGACCGGGTCGAGGTGACACCCGAGCTGCTCGACAAGGCAGCCGCGTCGCTGATGCGGTCCTACGACGGGGTGCACGGCGGGTTCGGCTCGGCGCCGAAGTTCCCGCC